>JBDZVP010000005.1:0-28893 GCA_040255765.1 Sphingomonadales bacterium
CCGCAGGGCGGCCGCAAGCATCCGCAGCAGGAATTCCTCCAGGTCGACACGACCAACATCCTGTTCATCTGCGGCGGCGCCTTCGCCGGGCTGGAAAAGATCATTTCCGACCGGATGGAAGGCAAGTCGATGGGCTTCGGCGCCCATGTCGCCGCTCCCGACGAGCGCAAGACCGGCGAGATCCTCCAGCATTGCGAGCCCGAGGACTTGCTGAAGTTCGGGCTGATCCCCGAATTTATCGGCCGCCTCCCGGTCATCGCGACGCTGATGGACCTCGACGAGGACGCGCTGATCAAGATCCTGGTCGAGCCGAAGAACGCGCTTGTGAAGCAATATCACAAGCTGTTCGACATGGAGGACGTGGACCTCGCGTTCAGCGATGACGCGCTCGGCGCGGTCGCTCGAAAGGCGATCGACCGCAAAACCGGCGCGCGCGGGCTTCGGTCCATCCTCGAGGCGATCCTCCTCGATACGATGTTCGACCTGCCGTCGATGGACGGAGTCGACGAGGTCCATGTCGACAAGGACGTGGTCGAAGGGCGCAAGGAGCCGGTGCGGGTCTATTCCAAGAAGGGTAAGACCGGCGACGCCGCGTGAGTCCTGACGTTGCGGCCGCCCGAGCGGTCGGTTCGGGCAGCTTCCTGAAGTTTCTTCCGCTCGCGATTCGAACGCCCAGCCGCCCGTTCCGGGCGATCGCGATCGGCTGGCTTACCGCCTTTCCGGCAAGCATCCTGTTCGCGATCCTGGGCGCGTTGCTCATCCCGCAGGCCCAGCAGCCGGAATTTCACGCCACCGGCGGGCTGGCGATGTTCGCGCTCGTCATTTTCTCGCCTGTGGTCGAGACGCTCATCATGGGCGCCGTCCTGCTCGTGCTGCTCCGGCTGTTCTCCCCGACGACTGCCATTCTTGTCAGCGCGATTGGTTGGGGAGTTGCCCATTCCAGTCTGGTCCCGATCTGGGGGTTGGTGATCTGGTGGCCGTTCCTGATCTTCTCGACCTTGTTCGTCACCTGGCGGGAGCGGTCGCTTTGGCTCGCCTTCCTGATCCCGATGTGCGTCCACGCGCTGCAGAACCTGATTCCGGCGGCCTTGATCGCCTACGGGGCGCCGCTCTAGCTACTCGCCGTCGAGGGGGAGCGTGTCCTTCTCGGCCTGCGGCGCGCCGAGCGCCTCGGCGGTCTTTTCGACTTCTTCGTCGGTTGGCGCCTCGGGAAGCTCGTCCTCGCCGGGAGCGAGGCTGTCATCCGGGATGCCCTCGGCAATTGTACCGATATTCTCGTTCAGGGGCTCGGCGTTCGGCCCGGTGCTGATTTTCTCGCGGCTTTGCATGACTTTGCTCCTCGCGAGTCAGCGCCTGGCGACCGCCGTTGTTCCGCCTCGTTGCGGATGCGCTGCTGCCCGCCCATATACGGCTCCATGACTCGTTTCCTCCCGCTTCTCCCGCTCCGCGACATCGTCGTTTTTCCGCAGCGGATCGTCCCCCTGTTCGTCGGCCGCGAGAAATCCGTGGCTGCGCTCGAAGCCGCGATGGGCGCCGACAAGGAGCTGTTCCTCGTCGCCCAGCTCGACCCTTCCGAAGACGACCCCGGCCGCGACGATCTCTACGACCTCGGCGTAATCGCCACCGCGATGCAGCTGCTGAAGTTGCCTGACGGAACAGTCCGGGTCCTGGTCGAGGGGGCGAGACGGGCGAAGCTCGTCGATCTCGTCGAGAGAGACGGGTTCGTCGCCGCGGAAATCGAAGAAATCGACGACCAGGCGGCAGAGGGCGCCGAAGTCCAGGCGCTGATGCGCTCGGTGGTCGAGCAATTCGAAAGTTACGCCAAGCTCAACAAGCGGCTTCCCCCCGAGACTGGAATCCAGCTCGCCGAAATCGACAATCCCTCGGTGCTTGCGGACGCCGTCGCGTCCAACCTGTCGATCAAGGTCGCGGACAAGCAGGCGGTCCTGGGCGAGCTGGCACCGGCACGGCGCCTGGAAATGGTCTTCGCCTTCATGGAAGGCGAACTCGGCGTACTCCAGGTCGAGAAGAAGATCCGCAGCCGCGTCAAGCGCCAGATGGAGAAGACCCAGCGCGAATATTATCTCAACGAGCAGCTGAAGGCGATCCAGCGCGAGCTCGGCAATGAGGGCGAGGAGGGCGGCGACGAGCTTGCCGAGCTCGCCGCCAAGATCCGCAAGACCAGGCTGTCCAAGGAAGCCAAGGTCCGCGCCAACGCAGAGCTCAAGAAATTGAAGGCAATGGCGCCGATGTCGGCCGAAGCAACGGTCGCGCGCAATTACCTCGACGTGCTGCTGGGCCTGCCCTGGGGCAAGAAGTCGAAGGTGAAGAAGGACATCGCCGAGGCCCAACGGATCCTCGACGAGGATCATTACGGGCTGGAGAAGGTCAAAGAGCGGATCGTCGAATATCTCGCGGTCCAGGCCCGAACCAACAAGCTCAAGGGGCCGATCCTGTGCCTCGTCGGGCCTCCGGGCGTCGGCAAGACTTCGCTCGGCCGCTCGATTGCGCGGGCGACGGGCCGGGAATTCGTCCGCCAGTCGCTTGGCGGGGTGCGCGACGAAGCGGAAATCCGCGGCCACCGGCGGACCTACATCGGCTCGCTTCCGGGTAAGATCATCTCCAATATCAAGAAGGCGGGAACATCGAACCCGCTGTTCTTGCTCGACGAGATCGACAAGCTTGGCCAGGATTTTCGCGGCGACCCGGCCTCGGCGCTTCTCGAAGTCCTCGATCCGGAACAGAACAACAGGTTCCAGGACCATTACCTGGAGCTCGATTACGACCTTTCGGACGTCATGTTCGTGACCACGGCGAACTCGCTGGACATGCCCCAGCCGCTGCTCGACCGCATGGAGATCATCCGGCTCGAAGGCTATACCGAGCAAGAAAAGATGGAGATCGCCAAGCGCCACCTCATCCCCAAGCAAATGGAAGCGCATGGGGTGAAGCCGGAGGAGCTGGTCTTCACCGACGACGGCCTGCAAGCGATCCTTCGGCACTATACACGCGAGGCGGGGGTGAGGAGGCTCGAGCGCGAGCTGGCCAAGATCGCCCGGAAAAGCCTTCGGCAGATCCTCGAGGGGAAGAGTGAGAAGGTCGAGCTGACCGCTGGCAACGTCTCCGATTTCCTCGGGGTTCGCCGCTATCGTTACGGAATGGGTGAAGAAGAGGACCAGATCGGCGCCGTCACCGGGCTCGCCTGGACCGAAGTCGGCGGCGAGCTGCTGACGATCGAGGCGGTCACGGTTCCCGGAAAAGGGCTGATCAAGACCACCGGCAAGCTCGGCGATGTAATGAAGGAGTCGGTCGAGGCCGCGATGAGCTTCGTCAAGGCCCGCTCGCCGTCATTCGGAGTGAAGCCGAGCCTGTTTGCTCGAAAGGACATCCATATCCACCTTCCCGAGGGCGCTGTCCCGAAGGATGGGCCGTCGGCGGGCGTCGGGATGGTGACCGCAATGATCTCGACCCTGACCGGAATCCCGGTGAGGCGGGACGTCGCGATGACCGGGGAAGTGACTCTTCGGGGCCGGGTGCTTCCGATCGGCGGGTTAAAGGAAAAACTGCTTGCGGCGATCCGCGGAGGGATCACGACGGTGCTGATCCCGGCCGAGAACGAGAAGGATCTGGCGGAAATACCGGATTCGGTGAAGCAGAGCCTGAAGATCGTCCCCGTGAGCCATGTCGACGAGGTGCTCGCCAACGCGATGACCGAGCCGATGCGGCCGATCGAATGGACGGATCTGGACGAGCATGCCGCCGAGCCGCCGCTATCGCAGGGCGAGAACGGCGGAGGGGCCGCGGTCCGGCATTGAAGGCCGCAACAGGCTTTGACTTCGCCGCCAGTCTTGCCTTTAGTCGTCCGCGAAAAGCGCGCGAGTCTCGCGCGTGTCACCGGGGAGCCGCGAGGGAATGAACAAGCAGGAACTGATCGGCCATGTCGCCGAGCGCGCCGGATTGAACCGCAACGAAGCGGCGCGCGCGGTGGAAACGATGCTCGAGGTCATCACCTCTGCACTGAAGCGCGGCGATGAAGTTCGGCTGGTCGGTTTCGGCAATTTCTCCGTCACCCGGCGCAAGGCCTCGACGGGGAGGAATCCGCGAACCGGCGAGCCGATGCAGATCAAGGCGACGTCGCAGCCGAAATTCCGCCCGGGCAAGATCCTGAAAGACGCGGTCCAGTAAGCTGGACAGGCAGCGCGGCTGCCCCTAACTGGCCGCTCCGAATTCGGGATGGGCGCGTAGCTCAGCGGTAGAGCACACCCTTCACACGGGTGGGGTCACAGGTTCAATCCCTGTCGCGCCCACCATCCTGAAAGCTGAAAAAAAGCGCCGCCTTACTGAAGATAGGCTGGCTGGAAACTGGCGATCCGGCGAAGCTCATGCCAGTCGCGGAACTCGATTTCGCGGCCCGATCGCTCGATCAGTCCCTGGCGCTCGAGGTCGGCGAAGACCCGGTTGACGTTGACGGACGTCTGGCCGGTCATGTCGGCGATCTGCTGCTGCGTGAATGGGTTGACCATCATGTCATGCTCGACGTCGACTCCGCTTCGAGCAGCGGTCTCGCACAGCAGGTGGGCGACTCGGGCGGTGGAATCGCGGCGGCCGCAATTCACCAGCCACTCATAGCCAATCGCCTCGTCGCGCTGCAGAAGATGCCAGAAGAAATGCTGCAGCTCGGGATGAGAACTGACGATTGCATCGAAGTCTTCGCTGCGGCCGACCATCACCTCGCTTCGAACGATCGCCTGGATCCCATAGCTGGCGGGCTTTGCGCTCGGCAGGATTCCCTCGCCCGGAAAACGAAGAGCGACGATTTGCCTGCGGGACGAGCCATCCGATTTGTACTTGGCGAGAATTCCGGAGCGAACGAACATCACTTCATCGCGACTTGCGCCTTCTTCGCGAAAGGCGCGACGGGGATCCACCTGAATGATCCGGTGAGGCATGTTTTCCAGCACGCCGGCGAGACGCTCATCGAGCCCAGCGGACACCAACGTGTCTCTAAGCGACACTGGCGGCGCAGCGGCTGATCGTGGTCGGCGACTCGACAGCATGTTCGGTCCTCCCCACATCGAGAATGGTCCTGCTGTTAACCTTGCGCAAGTAAAAAGTCCTGCTTTCCTTTCGTAACCGAAAACTAGAAAAGAAGTTTTAGTTGGTCTCGCATCGAAGTGATTCGCGATTGGCTCAATTCTACTACTAACTTTAGTTGAGGGGGTCCGGGCCAGCCTGCGTCGGGAAACTCGGTGCCCTCCCATTCCCGAGTGGCCGAATATCTCGGGATGACGTGGAAATGCACTTCGCGATCGACCATCATCAGCATCAGGTAATTGATCCGTTCGTAGTCGCAGAATCCGCGAAGCGCCGACTCGATCGCCCGAACCGCGACCGCCTGCTCGGCAAAGGCCGCGTCGGGAAGCCCGGAATAAGCCGTCGCATCGCTCTTGGCAGCAAGGACCAGCGAGCCCAGAGTCACCTGGGCGGGCCGGACCAGCACCGCCCAATGCTCGAACTCTCGGACCAGCGAGCCGGGATAGCCGAATTTGCGCATCGTGGGGTTCATTGTCCTCGCCTTAAGTTCACTAAAGTCACGCGGTTCGGCTGCATTTTCCGTGTCTTTAAGGCGGTGGGAAGGGTGCGGGTGCCGGATCGGACGGGCGCTGTCGCGGGGCGAATGTTCCCAAAGTTCGCGGTGACATGCGTGCGCGGATGAGGGCGGCTGCGTTGAACAGCGGAAAGGCGAGCGGATTGCGGGAGCGTCATGGCCCAACGGTAATTGACCGACTGCTCTGTAGGACAGAAAAATCTTCCGGCCGCATCCCTTTCTCTACGTTGGGGATTACGGTGGATTACGGTGACAGTTTACTAAATGCACTCAACTCCGCAGACGCCCGCCCCTAGATCAAACCGCAGGCGACCCTGCAGGCGTCGGCCAGGCCGATAATTTCCAACAATAGGAAGGCAGGAGGAAAAGGCGCGGAGTGAATCCGCGCCGTCGGTCCTGCCGCTTCAGCGCCGCTGCAGCGGCTCGAATCGCAGGCCGTCCGGGGCTTCGCCGTCTCTCGGCCAAGTCGACGCGCCGCTCCGCTGCTGTCGCCTTGCCCTCGGCGGCTCCGGCCCCTAAGGAGCGCGCGCGGTTTGGGGAGGCTTTCGGCCACCCCGATCCGCGCCACCGTGGCGATCGTAGCTCAGCTGGTTAGAGCATCGGTTTGTGGTACCGAGGGTCGGGGGTTCAAGTCCCCTCGATCGCCCCATTTTTTCGACCCCGCCAGGGCCTTGCATCGGGCGGGGCTCGTCCCAAGTCAAAAAGAACGGATTTCACGAAGACAAATGGACACGCCCTGGAGTTTTCCGGATTTCGACCAGCACGAGGTCGTCCACTTCGTCGACCAGCCCGAGCACGGACTGAAAGCGATCATCGTCATTCACTCGACGCACCTCGGCCCGGCCGCGGGCGGTGCCCGGTTCTGGCATTATGACGACCCGGCCGAGGCGCTCACCGACGCCTTACGGCTTTCGCGCGGGATGAGCTACAAGAATGCGATGGCCGGGCTTCCGCTTGGCGGCGGCAAGTCGGTCATCCTGGCTTCGCCCGACCGGCAAAAGTCGCCGGAGCTTCTCGCCGCCTTCGGAAAGGCCGTCGACCGGCTGTGCGGCCGTTACATCACCGCCGAGGATGTCGGGATGAGCGTCAAAGACATGGTCGAGGTCAGCCGCCAGACGAAGTTCGTCGCCGGGCTTCCCAACGACGCCAGCGACGTCGGCGGCGATCCGGGCCCCCACACGGCGCTCGGCGTGTTCCTTGGGATCAAGGCGGCGGTGAAGCGCGCGCTCGGCAAGGACAGCGTTGAGGGGCTTCACATCGCTCTGCAAGGAGCGGGGAGCGTTGCCTCCGGAGTGGCGATGCACGCCAGCGCCGAGGGCGCGCGGCTGTCGATCGCGGACATTGACGCGGCCAAGGCGAAAAAACTGGCGGATGCCTCCAACGGAACGGTCGTTTCGCCCGACGATATCCTGTTCCTCGAGGCGGACGTCGTTAGCCCGTGCGCGCTCGGGGCGGTGTTGAACAAGGACAGCATCGCGAAGCTGAAGACCCCGATCGTTTCCGGCGCGGCCAACAACCAGCTTGCGACGGCCGAGGACGGGGCGCGGTTGATGGAGCGCGGGATCCTCTATTCCCCCGACTACGTCATCAACGCCGGCGGGATCATCAACGTCTGCACCGAATATCTCGGCGACGGCGATGCAGCGCTGGTTCGCGAGCGGATCCAGGGAATCCCAAAGCGGCTCGAGCAGATCTGGACCGAGAGCGCGCAGAGCGGCCGCGACCCGGGCGTCGTCGCCGACGCGATGGCGCAGCAGCTGATCGGGAGGGGCTGAGGTCCATCCCATGCACGCGCTTGCAAATCCGGCGCGTTTCCTGCGCATCGCGAAACCCGCGACGGCCTGGTGCTTCGTCATCGGGCTGGCGCTCGCGGTCGCGGGCGTGGCCGGGGGGCTGACGCTGACGCCGGCCGATTACCTGCAGGGCGAGACCGTCCGGATCATGTACGTGCACGTGCCCGCCGCCTGGCTCGGGATGGCCGGCTGGGCCGGAATCGCCGCCGCGGCGCTGAGCCAGATCGTCTGGAGGCATCCGCTTGCAGCAGTTGCCGGACGGGCGATCGCACCATGCGGAGCGGTGTTCACGGCAATCTGCCTCGTCAGCGGATCGATCTGGGGCCGCCCGACCTGGGGCACCTGGTGGGAATGGGACGGACGGCTGACGTCGATGCTGATCCTGTTCTTCCTCTACCTCGGCTACATCGCGCTCGGCTCGGCGGAGAGCGAGCGGAGCGGCGACGGACGGATCACGGCGATCTTCGGGCTGGTCGGGGCGATCAACCTTCCGATCATCCATTATTCGGTGCTGTGGTGGCGGACTCTTCACCAGGGGCAGAGCATCAGCTTTTCCGGTTCGACCATTGCCCCGTCGATCCTGTGGCCGCTTCCGCTGACCTTTTTCGGATTCACTTTCCTGTTCGCGGCGGCGGTGCTGATGCGGATGCGGGCCGAGCTCGCGCGGGCGCGGGTCGAGGCTCGTTTGAGAAGGGCGTCGGCGGAATGAACCCTTGGCCGTTCGTCATCGCCGCTTATGCGATCGCGCTGATCGCAACGGCGGGGCTGTTGCTGGCGTCCTACGTCTCGATGCGGCGGGCGGAAACGGCGGCCGAAAGCCTCCGGGACCGGAAATGATCGGCAAGCCCCGCCCCTCGATCCCCTCCCTTGAAGGGGAGGGGAAGTGAAAGCGAAACACCAGCGGCTGGTGCTGATCGTCATCGCCATCGTCGCCGTGCTGGTCGCGGTGCTGCTAGCGATGTGGGGGCTTCGTGATCGTGCCTCCTATTTTTATACGCCGACCGAAGTCGCGGCGGGCAAGGCCGCGGTCGGGCAGCCGATCCGCCTTGGCGGAATGGTCGAGAAGGGCTCGATCCAGCGGCTCGGCGACGGAGTGACGATCCGGTTCCGGATGGGTGACGGCACCGGCGAGGTTCCGGTGGTCTATCGCGGGATCACGCCCGACCTGTTCCGCGAGGATAGCGGAGCAGTCGCCGAGGGACGGCTATCCGCGGACGGCACCTTCGTTGCCGACAACATCCTCGCCAAGCACGACGAGCGCTACATGCCGCCCGAACTCGGCAACCAGGCCGCGGAACACCAGGCCGCGAAGACGGTGGAGAAATGATCGCCGAAGCCGGCCTCGCGGCGCTGTGGCTCGCCGCGGCGCTGGCGATTTTGCAGATCGTCCTTGCCTTCGGGCCGAAGCAGGTGCGCCTGGTAGCTGCGGGGCCGGTGCGGTCGATCGCGATCGTCGAAGGGGCGCTGACCGTCTTCGCGATGGCGATGCTCATGTGGGTGTTCGAGCGCACCGACCTGTCGGTGCTGCTGGTGGCGGAAAACAGCCACAGCGCCAAGCCGTGGCTGTACAAGGTCGCGGGCGCGTGGGGGAACCACGAGGGCTCGATGCTCCTGTGGGTGACGATCCTCGGGCTCGCGGGGGCGGCACTGGCGATCTTTTCGCGGCGGCTCGACACAAAGACCCTGACGGCGGCGCTCGGGGCGCAGGGCGCGCTGGCGCTGGGATTCTTCGGTTTCCTGCTGTTTGCCTCGAACCCGTTCGCGCGGCTCAATCCGCCGGCGTTCGAGGGCAGGGGGCTCAATCCACTGCTTCAGGATCCGGGCCTCGTGTTCCACCCGCCGACGCTCTACGTCGGCTATGTCGGCCTGTCGGTGGCGTTCAGCCTGGCGGTCGGAGCGCTGCTCACCAGCCGGGTCGATTCCGAACTTGCGAAGGCGATGCGGCCATGGGTGCTCGGCGCCTGGATCATGCTGACCCTGGGGATCACGGCGGGTAGCTATTGGGCCTATTACGAGCTCGGCTGGGGCGGCTGGTGGTTCTGGGACCCGGTCGAGAATGCGTCGCTGATGCCGTGGCTCGCGGCGACCGCGCTGCTGCATTCGATCAATGTCCTGGCGGCCCGGGATTCGCTTCGCGCATGGACAGTGATGCTGGCGATGATCGCCTTCTCGATGTCGATGATCGGGACGTTCCTCGTCCGCTCCGGAGTGCTGACCTCGGTCCATGCATTCGCCGTCGACCCGGAGCGGGGGACGTTCATCCTCGCGCTTCTCGCTTTCTACATCGGTGCGGCGTTCACCCTGTTCGCGCTTCGGTCGGGCAAGCTGTCGGAAGGGCCGCGGTTCGAGCTTGTCAGCCGGGAGGCGGCCCTGGTCGGGAACAACCTGCTCCTGACCGTGATCCTCGGGATCGTCTTCATCGGCACGCTCTATCCGCTCTTCATCGAGGCGCTGACCGGGGACAAATTGTCGGTCGGAGCGCCGTATTTCAATGCGGTGGCGGGACCGCTGGCATTGCTTCTCGCGCTGCTCGTCTGCGTCGGGCCGTTGCTCAACTGGAGAGGGGATTCGGGCGAGAAGCTGAAGCGGCTGATCGTCCCGGCACTGGTGGGCGTGACGGTCGTGGCGATCGCGATCGTCACAATGCCCGGCGGCCTTCTTTCGAAGGCGGGGCTGGGAATCGCGGCGATGCTGGCGATCTCGGCGTTCCTTCCGCTCGTCGGTCGGAAGTTGCGGCGCACGCCGCTGTCGACCTGGGGGATGGTCATTGCGCATTTCGGAATCGCGGTGACGCTCGTCGGCATGGCGGCGAGTACGATGCTGACGAAGGAAGTGCTGACCGCTGCCCGGCCTGGCGAGCAGGTGCAGGTCGGGCCGTGGCTGGTCGAATTCAAATCCGTGGCACCGACTGCTGGGCCGAACTGGACGGCACTGGAAGCGGAGCTCCGGGCATCGCGCGGGAGCGGGGTGACCGTGCTCAAGCCGCAGGCGCGTTATTATACGAGCCCGCCGACGGAGACGACGGAATCGGCGATCAAGACGGTGGCTTCGGGCCAGCTCTACACGGTGCTCGGTAAGCCCGCGGAGGACGGACGGTGGCAACTTCGCTTGTGGTGGAAACCGCTGGTGACGTTGATCTGGCTCGGCGGTGCCTTGATCGCGCTCGGCGGGGCCTTGTCGCTTGGCGGGCGAGCGTGGCGGGGATTGCGTAAGGGACGCGAGAGATGAAGATGCTGCGCTTTCTTCCGCTGGTCCTGGTCGCGCTGATCGTCGCGGCGATGGTGTGGCGGCTTGCCAATCCGCCCGACACGGATGTCGCGTCCGGGATGATCGGGAAACCGGTTCCCGAGTTTGCTGCAACCGCCGCCCTTCCAGGCGAGCCGATGCTCTCGTCGGCAAATCTCGCGGATGGCCGGCCGAAGCTTGTGAATTTCTTCGCCAGCTGGTGCGTTCCGTGCATCGGTGAGGCGCCGGTGCTGGCGATTCTGAAGCAGCAGGGCGTGCCGATCGTCGGGATCGCGGTTCGCGACCGGCCGGCGGACCTCCGGCAATTCCTGTCCGATAACGGCAACCCGTTCGAGCGGATCGGATCGGACCCGCAAAGCAAGCTGCAACTCGCCTTCGGCTCGGCGGGCGTGCCGGAAACCTTCGTCGTCGACGGCAAGGGGATTATCCAGAGCCAGCACATCGGCCCGATCGAGCCGGACGACGTCCCCGGACTGGTCCAGGCGGTGAAGGACGCGAAGTGAAGAGGCTAGTCCTCATCCTCGCGCTCGCTCTCGCATCGCCCGCTTGGGGCGATTCCTCGCTTCCGCCGGCATATTGGGCGAACCGCCAGCTTCCGGACGCTCGCCAGGAAGCCAAGGCGCAGGGGCTGATGGAGGAAATCCGTTGCCTTGTCTGCCAGGGCCAGTCGATCGCGGATAGCGACGCCGAGATCGCCGGCGACATGCGCGACCTGGTCCGGCGGCGGATCGCGGCTGGAGAACAGCCGTCGGCGATCCGGCATTGGCTCATCCAGCGGTACGGTGCCTGGATCACCTTCATGCCGCCCTCGGAACCCGCGACCTGGCCGCTGTGGCTTGCGCCGATCGCGCTTCTCGTCGGCGGCGCACTGATCGCCCGGGCGCGGTTGAAGAAGCGGGCCGCGAAGTGACCGGCCTGATCATCCTCGCGGTCCTGTTTGCGATAGCGCTTGGGACGCTCGCGCTGCTTCGGGTGCGCGGCGCGATCCTGATGCTGGCGGCGTCGGCGATGCTGTTCGGCTGCATCGGTTATGTCGTGCAGGGGAGTCCCGGGCTGCCCGGTTCGCCGCGCGAGGCGCGGTCGCTGCAGGCGCCGATCCCGCTGACCGACATGCGCCACGCCTTCTTCGGCAATTTCACCGGCGAGGAGTCGTGGCTAGCGATCTCCGAAGCGCTGGCGCGAAGCGGGGACACGGAGAAGGCGGTCGGCGTGCTTCAGAACGCCGTCGGGAAATATCCGCGCAATGCCCAGCTCTGGATCGGGCTCGGCAACGCGCTGGTCGATCATTCGGGCGCGCTGACTCCGGCAAGCGAATATGCGTACCAGCGCGCGGCGGAACTCGCACCGGGCCACCCCGCGCCGCTGTTCTTCATGGGGCTGGCGTTGGCGCGAAGCGGCGACGGGCCGGACGCGCTGGCGCTGTGGAAGGAAGTCCTGGCGCAAGCGCCCGCCGACGCCGAATGGCGGCCGATGGTCGAGGATGCGGTCGTCGCGCTTTCGCCGAAGAATGGCCCCTCCACCACTCCCTCCGGACCGAGTCCGGAGTGAGCGGTTTTTCCTCGCCATCGCGAAGCGACAGGGAGGAAGTTAGGCGACCGGCTCGTATTTGAGGTCGAGCGCTTCGGCGACGGCCTGGTGGCGGATCTTTCCGTCCGACACGTTGAGGCCGTTAGCGAGATGCTTGTCGCGCCGCATTGCCTCTTCGGCGCCGAGATTCGCGATCTTCAGGACGAAGGGCAGCGTTACGTTGTTGAGCGCAAAGGCCGAGGTTCGAGCGACCGCGCCCGGCATGTTGGCGACGCAATAATGGATGATCCCGTCGACCTCGAACACCGGATCGGCGTGCGTCGTCGGATGGCTGGTCTCGAAGCAGCCGCCCTGGTCGATGGCGATATCGACGAGGACCGAGCCGCGCTTCATCGTTTTGAGCATCTCGCGCGTGACGAGCTTGGGAGCGGCGGCGCCCGGGACTAGCACCGCGCCGATTACCAGTTCTGCCTTGGCGACGGCATTGGCGATGGCGGTGCGCGATGCATAAGCGGTCTTGATCTGGCTCGAAAAGAACATGTCGAGCTCGGCAAGCCGTTCCATGTTGATGTCGTAAATGGTGACGTCGGCGCGCATCCCGACAGCCATCTGCGCTGCGTTCACTCCCGAAACGCCGCCGCCGAGGATTGCCACCTTGGCCGGAGCGACTCCGGGCACGCCGCCGAGCAGGATCCCGCGGCCGCCCTGTTCCTTTTCGAGATAGTGGGCGCCGACCTGGACGGACATGCGGCCGGCAACTTCGCTCATTGGCTTCAAGAGCGGAAGCGAGCCGTTCTTCGCGGTCACCGTCTCGTAAGCGATGCAGGTCGCGCCGGACTTCAACAGGCCTTCGGTCTGCGGCTTGTCGGCGGCGAGGTGGAGATAGGTGAACAGGATGTGGCGCGGCTCCAGGAGCGCGATTTCCTGCGGCTGCGGCTCCTTGACCTTCACGATCATGTCGCTCGATTTGAAGACGTCCGCTTCCGTTGGAAGGATGGTCGCCCCCGCTTTCTTGTAGGCGGAATCGGGGCAGTCGATGTCCTCGCCGGCGCGGGTCTCGACGAATAATTCGTGTCCGGCGGCAACGAGCTCGGCCACCGACGACGGGGTCAGGCCAACCCTGTATTCATTGTTCTTGATCTCCTTTGGCACCCCGATACGCATTATTCGTTCGCTCCGTTAATGGTCATGGCCGCGCCTATAGACCCCGTTTCCGTGCTTGTAAGCAGCGATTGCGGGACCAGATTGCCGGTGCTAGTCCGCGCGCCTCGCCACGGCAGTGGCACTGGGGCACGAACAGTGGGCGTCTGCCAACAGCCGAAGCCGATCTTGTACAGATGAGCATTACCGAGACGGGCGCTGCCGAAGAGGTGACGCCGGGCGAAGGCCATCATCCGCACGAGCAGGGGCCGCTTTACAAGCTGGCGGTCGGTGCGATCGGAATCGTCTATGGCGACATCGGAACGAGCCCGATCTACTCCTTCCGCGAGACCTTCGCCGGCCACCACACCTTAATTCCCGACCAGCTTCACATCTGGGGCGTGCTGAGCCTCATCTTCTGGTCGATGATGATCATCGTTACCCTGAAATACCTCACGGTGATCATGCGCGCCGACAACAAGGGGGAGGGCGGCAGCCTCGCCTTGCTGGCGCTAATCAACCGCTCGCTCGACGGGCGAGTCCGATGGACCGGGGGAATCGTGCTTCTCGGCGTTTTCGCGACCGCGCTCTTCTATGGCGATTCGATGATCACGCCGGCCATCTCCGTGCTTTCGGCGGTCGAGGGCCTGACGACCGTGAACTCCGGGCTTGAGCCGATGGTCATTCCGATCGCCATCATCATCCTCATCGGCCTGTTCGCCATCCAGTCGCGGGGGACAGCGAAGGTCGGCCTGATGTTCGGGCCGGTGATGATGGTCTATTTCCTGACCATCGCGGTGCTCGGGGTGATCCACATCGTCGACCGGCCGACGGTAATCCTGAATACCTTGAACCCGTGGAACGCCGTGAATTTCTATTTGCAGGAGCCTGCACGGGCCTTCATCGCCATGGGATCGGTAGTCCTCGCCGTCACCGGAGCGGAAGCGCTTTATTCCGACATGGGGCATTTCGGGCGCAAGCCGATCCGCCTGTCGTGGATTTATTTCATCATGCCGGCCCTGCTTCTCAATTACATGGGGCAGGCCGCGATGATCCTTTCGGCCGATCCCGGCGACGCCCTCGCAAAGGTCAAGGACCCGTTCTTCTATCTCGCTTCGGACATGTTCCGGCTGCCGCTTGTGCTGCTGGCGACGGTCGCGACGGTTATCGCCAGCCAGGCGGTGATCTCGGGCGCGTTCTCGGTCACCCAGCAGGCGATCCAGCTCGGCTTCGTTCCAAGGCTCAGGATCACCCACACCAGCGAGGCCGCAGCGGGCCAGATTTACATCCCGGTCGTCAACTGGGCGCTGATGGTCATGGTGATCCTGCTCGTCCTCACCTTCCAGAACAGCTCCAACCTTGCCGCGGCTTATGGAATCGCGGTTACCGGCGCGATGCTGATCGACGCGATCCTGATCAGCGTCGTGCTCCTGGTGATGTGGAAGTGGAACCGGATCCTGGTGTTCGCGATGCTGTTCGTCTTCTTCGGCATCGACTTGCTCTATTTCTCGGCGAACCTGCTCAAGATCCCGGCCGGAGGCTGGTTCCCGCTCCTGATCGGAGTCATCGCCTTCACCTTGCTCACCACCTGGGCAAAGGGGCGCCAGCTGATGATCGCCCGGATGAACGAAGCGACCCTGCCGATGCAGATCTTCATCAAGTCGGCGGCACCGAGCGCCGCCCGCGTTCCCGGGACGGCGGTATTCATGACCAGCTCATCGGACGGAGTGCCGCACGCTCTTCTCCACAATTTGAAGCACAACAAGGTGCTTCACGAGCGTGTTTTCCTCCTGACGGTACGGATCGAGGACGTGCCCTTCATTCGAAGCACCGAGCGCTCGTCCGTCAAGGATTATGGTTCCGGCTTCTACCGGGTGATCCTTCGCTATGGCTTCATGGAAGAGATCGACGTTCCCGCGGCGCTGGCCAAGGTCCAGGGCGCGGGCCCGACCTGCAAGATGATGGATACCAGCTTCTTCCTTGCCCGGCAGACATTGATCGCGTCGGCGCGGCCGGGAATGGCGATCTGGCGCGAGAAACTTTTCGCGTGGATGCTGAGGAACGCGGAAAGCGCGATGGAATTCTTCAAGCTTCCCACCAACCGCGTCGTTGAATTGGGAAGCCAGCTGGAGATTTGAACCGGCCGCCGCACTCGTCGGTTGCGGCGCAATGGAACAGATTGCCTCTTACGCCGCGCCGGTCGCGACGACGATCGCGGCGCTAATCGTCGCCTCCAATCTCGGCTCGAGGATCACCGGCCTCGGCTTCGTCATCTTCACCATCGGCTCGATCGCCTGGGCTTTGCTCGGGCTGTCCACGGACCAACCCAGCCTCTTGTGGCAGAACGTCGTGCTGACGGCGCTCAACCTTTTCGGAATCTGGCGCTGGCTGGGCCGGCAGGCGCGAATAGAAGAGGGCGCTGCAGCGGCGGCACGGACGAGCGAGATAGCGCCGACGGAAACGCTGTTTCCGGTTTCCCTGCTAACGAGGGGGACTGTGATTTCCAGCAACGGGCAGGAGATCGGTTCGAGCGTGGAGGCCATGGCCGGATGCAGCAGCGGGCGGATCAGCTATCTCGTAGTGTCGGAGGGAGGGCTGGCCGGTGTGGGCGAGACCCTGCGCCGCGTGCCATGGGCCGGATGCGCGATCGAAGAGGAGCGGGTGAGGGTGCCGATGGACGAGCATGCCTTTCGGACCCTTAAACAGGTCGAGCGGGATCGTTGGCCGGCACGCTGATCGTTCTTGCGGAACTCGGCAAGGCGGATTTCGCCTGGCTCGATTCGCTGCGGCGGCGGCACTATCCCGCCGGACGTAACCGGGTGCCCGCGCATCTGACGCTGTTCCGCTCGCTGCCACCGTCGGCGGAAGGGGAGGTTCGCCGAAGCCTGTCTCGAGTCTCATCAGCAGCTCCTCCCCAAGCGGAGATCAGTGGTATTCTTGACCTCTACTCGGGGGTGGCGTTGCGCGTCCGTTCGGATGAGCTGGAGGAAATTCGGGAACAGCTCGCTGGTGAATTCCGCGGACTGCTGACGGCGCAAGACGAGGGCCGGTGGACACCGCACGTCACTATCCAGAATAAAGCGGAACCCCGTGCCGTCCGCGAGCTACTCCGCCAGATGCGAGCAGGATTCGAGCCGCGCCCGGTGGAAATCAGCGGGATCGAGCTGGTTCGCTATGCGGAAGGGGAGTGGGGGCCGGTGGCACGCTACGCTTTCCGCGGCCCTAGCTCAGCTCGCCGATCCCGTCGCAGCTGAGGTCGAAGGCGGCGAGGCCGGCTTCCAGCACAGAGGGAAGCATCGGCATTTCGAGAAGCTCCTCGATAAGAGCCTCGCCACCGCCGTCTTCGTTCATCTCTTGCGCTTCCTGGATTGCTTCATCCCAGTCGGACGCCTCGTAATTGCCCGCGCCGACCCAGCAGAAAGCGACCACTTCCATCAACTGGTCCTCGCCGAGGTCCTCGAGGATGGACCGGAGTTCCTCCTCGACGCTGTCGTTGATGTCGTCGTCGAGGACCGAAAGGGAGCCTTCGTCCTCGTCGTCGACATTGTCCGCATCTTCGTCGGCGTCGTAATCGCCCGGAATCTGGGCGTCATATTCCCTCGCCCGAAGGACGATCCTGCACAGGGTTTCGAGCGGTGTTACCGGGTCCATTGATCGCCTCTCGTCTGTTCGGCTCAACGAGAACATCCGTATGCGGTTCCTCGCGTTGACCGCCGGACTCACCGCTCTTATATCGCCGCCCGCGCTCGCCTTCGAGTGCAGCTTCCACTGATGCCGCTTTTTCGAAAACCGGCAGTTCGATTGGGGCGGAGTAGCTCAGCTGGTTAGAGCAGCGGAATCATAATCCGCGTGTCGGGGGTTCAAGTCCCTCCTCCGCTACCATTCGTGTCCTGTAGCAAAGCCCCCAAAAGCAAACGCCCGGACCGATAGCGATCCGGGCGTCCTGCGTGACGATTGCTCGTCAGCCCCCTTCGAACGTTTCTCCGCCGGCTTCGAGCGGCCCTGAACAGGCGCCCGGGAGGCGGAGCATTCGGCACGACGAAGAGCTAGACCCCTATTGCGCGGCTTGTCACCCGGCATTGCCCGATGTGGGAGTTTTCCACAGGCCCTGTGTCGATAGGGACACAATCCTGGAAGCCGGAGCGTTGGATTGCGTTGGACGGGCGAGGGCCCTAGGGCAGCGACCGTAAACAGCCATTTTCGAGGATTGAATCTTGCGATTTTCCCGCGCTTTTCTGCCGGTCCTGAAGGAAAGCCCATCGGACGCGCAGATCGTCAGCCACAAGCTGATGCTCCGCGCCGGCCTGATCCGGCAAACGGCCGCGGGGATTTATGCCTGGCTCCCGCTCGGCTTCCGGGTGCTCAAGAAGATCGAGCAGATCGTCCGCGAGGAGCAGGACCGCGCCGGAGCCCAGGAAATCCTGATGCCGACCATCCAGTCGGCCGAGCTATGGCGCGAGAGCGGTCGATACGATGCCTATGGGCCGGAAATGTTGCGTATCCGCGACCGCCACGACCGCGAGATGCTCTACGGGCCGACCAATGAGGAAATGCTCACCGCGATTGTCCGCGACGAGTTCAAGAGCTACCGCGACCTTCCGCGCATGCTTTACCACATACAGTGGAAATTCAGGGACGAGGTGCGACCGCGGTTCGGAGTGATGCGAGGCCGCGAGTTCCTGATGAAGGACGCCTACAGCTTCGACCTCGACGAGGCCGGCGCTCGGCTCAGCTATTACACCCAGCTTCTGGCGTATCTTCGCACCTTCTCGCGCATGGGAATTCGCGCGGTTCCGATGAAAGCGGCCTCGGGTCCGATCGGCGGCGACCTCAGCCACGAGTTCATCGTGCTTGCCCCGACGGGCGAAAGCGAGGTCTTCTACGACGCCGCGTTCGACGACATGGACTGGAGCCGGACCGGCCTTCGAACCGATGACGCGGTCGGCCTCCACAACCTCTTCAACGATGTCAGCTCGACCTATGCCGCGACCGACGAAACCCATGACGAGGATCGCTGGGCGGAGATCTCCGAAGAGCGCCGCCGCACCGGGCGCGGCATCGAGGTCGGGCACATTTTCTACTTCGGCGACAAATATTCGAAGCCGATGGGGTTGAAGGTTTCCGGTCCCGACGGGCAGATGGTGACGCCGATGATGGGAAGCTACGGTATCGGCGTGTCCCGCCTCGTCGCAGCGATCATCGAGGCAAGCCACGACGAAGCCGGGATCATCTGGCCCGAAGCGGTCGCTCCGTGGAAGGTCGGTCTGGTCACGATGCGCCAGGACGATGCGGCAACCGTCACGGCGGCGGACGACCTCTATGGCAAGCTCACGACCGCGGGTGTGGAGGTGCTCTACGACGACCGCGACGAACGCGGCGGCGTGAAGCTGGGGACGATGGACCTCATCGGGCTGCCCTGGCAGGTGATCATCGGCCCGCGCGGAATCGCCAGCGGGGTTGTTGAGCTCAAGAATCGGGCCACCGGAGGCAAGGAAGAGCTGAGCCTCGAATCCGCCCTCGCGAGGCTCAGCGCATGATCCTCAACTCGTACGAGCGGATGGTCGCTCGGCGTTACCTGCTTCCCGGAAAGGGGGAGGGGTTCATCTTCCTGGTCGCGTCGATCAGCCTGATCGCCGTCGCCCTGGGCGTTGCCGCGCTGATCATCGTCATGAGCGTGATGAATGGTTTCCGGGCCGAATTGTTCGACAAGATCACTGGCCTCAACGGCCATGCGATCGTCCAGGGCTATGAAGGACGGCTCCAGGACTGGCAGCAGATCGGGGTGGCCGCGCGCCAGCTTCCCGGAGTGACGTCGGCGACGCCTCTGATCGAGCAGCCGCTGATGGCCTCGGCCAACGGCCGGGTCGAAGGCGTTCTGGTTCGCGGGATGCGGCTCGAGGACATCCGGCAGAACCCGGTGATTGCAAAGAACGTGAAATCGGGGTCCCTGGCGTTGGTAACCCCGGGCAGCAATCGGGTCGCGATCGGGTCGCGGCTTGCCGAGGCGCTGGGTGCCTATCCCGGCACGACCATCAGCCTGATCAGCCCGGAAGGCCGCTCGACCGTTGTCGGCACGGTGCCCAGGATCGTCAGCTACACGGTCGCCGCGATCTTCGAGGTCGGGGTCTACGATTATGACAACAGCTTCGTGGTGATGCCGATCCAGGACGCCCAGCAGCTCCTCCTGATGGGTGACAATGTCAGCACCATCGAAGTGCAGACCAAGGACCCGGACCGGATCGACTCCATCATCGCGCCGCTCGAGCCGATGGTTCAGGGCAAGGGGGTGATCATCGACTGGAAGCAGATGAACTCGGCGCTGTTCGATGCGCTGGAGGTCGAGCGGGTAGCGATGTTCGTGGTCCTGTCGCTGATCGTGCTCGTCGCCGTATTCAACATCCTTTCGTCCTTGATCATGCTGGTGCGGGCGAAAATGCGCGACATCGCGATCCTTCGAACCATGGGGGCGAGCCGCCGCGGGATGATGAAGGTCTTCGTCACCGTCGGGGTTACTATCGGCTCGCTGGGCATCGTTCTCGGGCTGATCCTCGGCTCGATCTTCTTGTTCTTCCGTCAGGATATCCTGAACGCGATCCAGTATGTGACGGGGCAGAACTTGTGGGATCCGTCGGTCCGGTTCCTTTCCGACCTGCCGTCCAAAACCGATCCGTTCGAGGTCACTGCGATCGTCGTTACCGCGCTCGTCCTGTCCTTCCTCGCAACGCTCTATCCGGCGTGGAAGGCGGCGAGCACCGATCCGGTGCAGGTGCTCCGCTATGAGTGAGGCAACGCCCGTCCTCGAGACCCGCGACCTGCGGCGAAGCTTCAGCCAGGGCGAGGTCACGATCGAAGTGCTTCGCGGCGTCGATCTCCAGGTGATGCCTGGCGAGATCGTCGCGCTTCTCGGTCCGTCGGGCTCCGGTAAATCGACGCTTTTGCAGGCGGTGGGCCTCCTGGAGGGAGGATTCGAGGGGTCGATCCGCCTCGCCGGCAAGGAAGCGAGCGCCCTCGACGATGAGGGCCGCACCGAGCTTCGCCGCGACCTGCTCGGCTTCGTCTATCAGTTCCACCACCTTCTGCCCGAGTTCAACGCCCGCGAGAATGTGACCATTCCGCAGCTCGTTCGCGGCACAGACGTCGCCTCCGCTCGAAACCGGTCGGTCGAGCTATTGAGCAAGCTTGGCCTCGGCAACCGGCTCGAGCATCGGCCAACGAAGCTTTCGGGTGGCGAGCAGCAACGGGTGGCGGTGGCCCGCGCGCTCGCGAACCGGCCCCCGCTGGTGCTTGCCGACGAGCCGACTGGAAATCTCGACGAGGCGACGGCCGACACCGTCTTTGGCGAGTTCCTAAGCCTTGTGAGGGGGGAGGGCAGCGCGGCGCTCGTCGCCACCCACAACGAGCGCCTCGCCGGCAAGATGGACCGCGTGTTCCGGCTTCACGAAGGCGTTCTTCGCTAGGATGGACGAAAAAGAGACAGTCGTTTCGAAAGAGCCGCGAAGGCGGGTCAACCCGTGGCTGATCGGCGGTCTCGTCGTCGCGATCGCGGTCGGCCTGCTTTTGGCAAGCAGCATCTGGACCAACCGCTGGAGCGGTAACGAAGAGGTCCCGGAAAACGCTGTTGCGGCGAAGAACCAGCAGGACCCGCAGGCGTGGTGCGCGGCTCAATCGACCTACGATGCGATGAAGCGCGAGCTGTTCCGCCGGGCAGCGCAGGTACGCGGAAGCGACGACCAGGCTTATGCCAAGCTCGCCGATTTCGCGCTCCTGAGGGTCAACGGCCCGATCGCCCGCGGGATCGACGACCAGTTGAACAGAGTCAGCTGCAGCGGGACGGTCTTGCTCGACCTTCCGCCCGGAGTCGCGGTTGCCGGCGGGCGGCGCTCGCTGTCCGGAGACGTGGATTACATGATCCAGCCGGCCGCCGACGGGAGCGGCATGGTGGTTCGGCTTGGCAATGCCGACTCGATCGTGGTGCCGCTGGCGACTCTGTCGCGCACCAGCGCTCCGCCGCCGCAACAGCCGGTCACGACCGAAAACATGAACGAGGTCGCACCGGAGGATCAGGAGCAGCCCCAGCCTCAACAACAGCCGCAACCGCAGCCGGTGCAGGCCAATCCCAGCTTCGACTGCGATCATGCCGGCAACGACGCCGAGTTCGCGATCTGCAGCGATCCGGGTTTGGCCGCGCTCGACCGGCAAATGGCCTCGGATTATCAGCGGGCGCTGATGAGCGCGGATCGCCGTCAGCGGCGGACTCTCGAGCGCACACGCGACCGTTTTCTGTCTTTTCGCAACCGCTGCGCCACCAACCAGTGCATCGCCGAAACCTACCAGAGCCGGATCCGCGAGATCGGCGACATCATGACCGGCAACTGGCGCGGATGATTCGTGGATAAGTCGCTGAAGCGGCTTTGCAGTCGAGCCCGTTCCTCCCCATAGTCGGCCGCGTGACCGCGCCCTACGTCCCCCTTCGAGTCTTCTCCTGCTTCACAATGCTGGAAGGCGCGATGGAGCCAAAGGCCATCGCCGCTCGAGCAGCGAGCCTGGGTTTTCCCGCAGCAGCAGTCACCGACCGGAACGGCCTGTATGCTGCGATGCCATTCACCGACGGCTGCATCGCGAAAGGCGTTCAGCCGATTATCGGAACAATCCTGGCGGTCGCCCGCCCTCCCGAGCTTGGCCATGCGATCGATTGGCTAGTGCTGTTGGCCAAGGACGAACAGGGTTACGCGAACTTGTGCAAGTTGGTTTCGGCCGCGCATCTCGACCGGCCTCTGGCGGAGCAGCCGCACGTTCCTTTCGCGAAGCTGGAGGGGCTCAACGAGGGGCTGATCGCGCTGACCGCGGGCGGCGAGGGGGCACTGGCGCGGCTGCTTGCCGACGGACAACGCTCCAGGGCGGACGCGTATCTCGACCGTTTGTGCGGGCTGTTTAGAGAGCGGGTGTACATCGAGCTGAGCCGGCAAGGCGATCCGATTGAAGAAGCGGCCGAAAACGGTCTGATCGACCTTGCCTATGAGCGCGACCTGCCTCTGGTGGCGACGAATCCCGCCGCTTATGTCGACCCGGCCTTCCACGCCGCCCATGACGCGATGCTGTGCATCGCCGCCGGCGAGTATGTGGAAAGCGGCGACAGGAGCGCGAGTTCATCGCCCGAGACCTGGCTGAAGACCGGGCCGATGATGGCGGAGCTGTTCGCCGACATTCCCGAAGCCATCGCCAATACCGCCGTCATCGCCCGGCGCTGCGCGGTCGGAGCACCGAAGCGGCGGCCGATCCTTCCGCGTCTCAGCGACGACGAGGACGAGCACCTCCGCCGAGATGCCATCGCCGGCCTCAAGAAGCGGCTCGAGGCGCGGGTCGGCGATCTCGATCGGTATCGCCAGAGGCTCGATTACGAGCTCGACATCATCACGAACATGGGTTTCGCGGGTTACTTCCTGATCGTCGCCGATTTCATCAAATGGGCTAAGGCCAACGATATCCCTGTCGGCCCGGGCCGCGGATCGGGTGCCGGCTCCGTCGTCGCCTGGGCGCTGACGATCACCGATCTCGACCCGATCGAGCTGAACCTCCTGTTCGAACGGTTTCTCAATCCAGAGCGCGTGTCGATGCCGGATTTCGACATCGACTTCTGCGAAACCCATCGCGACAAGGTTATATCCTACGTCCAGGGCAAGTACGGGCGCGACAAGGTCGCACAGATCATCACTTTCGGGCGGCTGAAAGCACGCGCCGTGCTCAAGGATACGGGCCGGGTGCTGCAGATGAGCTACGGCCAGGTGGACCGGCTCGCCAAGCTGATTCCCAACCACCCGACCGACCCGTGGACTCTCGAACGCTCGCTGAACGGCGTCTCGGAGCTTGCCGCCGAGTATAAGGCGGACAAGGACGTGAAGCGCCTGTTCGACCTGGCGATGAAGCTGGAGGGCCTGCCGCGCCACAGCTCCACCCACGCGGCCGGGGTCGTCATTGGCGACCGGCCACTCGACGAGCTGGTGCCGCTATATCGCGATCCGCGCTCCGATATGCCGGTCACGCAATTCGACATGAAATATGTCGAGGCCGCGGGCCTGGTGAAGTTCGACTTCCTTGGCCTGAAGACCCTCTCGGTGCTGAAGGAAGGGCAAAGGCTCCTGGCGGAGCGCGGAGTCGAGTTGGACTATACCCGGCTCGCGACCGACGATCCGGCGGTTTACGAGCTTCTCCAGCGCGGCGACACGGTCGGCGTCTTCCAGCTGGAATCGGAGGGCATGCGGCGGACGCTTTCGGCCGTCCGGCCAACGAACTTCGGCGACATCATCGCTCTCGTCGCGCTCTATCGGCCCGGCCCGATGGACAATATCCCGCTGTTCGGCGACCGGAAGAACGGCCGGGTCGCGATCCACTATCCGCACCCTTTGCTCGAGGATGTGCTCAAGGAAACCTACGGGGTTTTCGTCTACCAGGAGCAGGTGATGCAGGCGGCGCAGGTGCTCGCCGGCTATTCGCTTGGAGGCGCGGATCTTCTTCGCCGCGCTATGGGCAAGAAGATCCAAAGCGAAATGGACGCGCAGCGCGCGACCTTTGTCGAGGGATGCGCCACCCACAATTCCATCCCGGCTGGGAAGGCCAACGAGCTGTTCGACTTGATCGACAAGTTCGCGGGCTATGGTTTCAACAAGAGTCACGCGGCGGCTTACGCGCTGGTCGCCTATCACACCGCATGGCTGAAGGCGCACCACCGCCCCGAATTCTATGCCGCCTCGATGAGTTTCGACATGGCGCAGACCGACAAGCTGGCGCTGTTCGTCGAGGACATGCGGCGGGGCGGCGTCGAATGCCTGCCGCCGTGTATCAACGCCAGCAGCGCCTTCTTCACGGTCGAGGAGGGAGCCGTCCGCTATGCGCTCGGAGCGCTTAAGGGCGTGGGCGAGAAAGCGATGGAGTCCGTTGTTGCCGAGCGACAGGACCGCGGGAAATTCAAGACGTTCGAGGATTTTGCCGGTCGAATCGAGCCACGGGTCCTCAACCGACGCCAGATGGAAAGCCTGGCCGCGTCGGGAGCATTCGACGTCCTCAACCCGGAGCGTGCATCGGTATTCGCCGCTGCCGAGACCATCCTCGCGCATGCCGCCAGCGCCGCCGAGCATCGCGAAAGCGGGCAACACGGGCTGTTCCTGTCGGGCGACACCAGCGTTCCCCCGATCCGATTCCCGAATTCCGAATGGTCGCTGGCGCAGCGAATGGCTGCCGAGCGGGAATCCTTCGGTTTCTATTTTTCCGCGCATCCGATCCAGGCGCACGCGCACCTGCTCGCGCTTCACAAGGTCAAATGTTTCGGCGAGCTTGGAGACATTCGCATTGGAGAGAATGAGCGGGTTTCGGTGACCATGGCGGCGATGGTCGAGGATGCCCGCTGGCGGACTTCGGCGAAGGGCCGGCGGTTCCTGACCGCGGTGCTCAGCGATGCTTCGGGACAGTTCCAGGCGACGGCCTTCGATGACGAGCCGATCGAAGCACTTCGAGCCGCCGCCGACCGCGCGGCCTGCGGTATCCTGACGGTGGAGCTCGACCGGCGCGCCGGCGACGAGTCGCCGCGAATAGCAATCAAGCGGTTCCAGCCGATCGAATCCCTCGCCAAGCGGACGCGGTTGCAGATGGTCGTCACCGTGACTGGCGCGGCGCTGGTGCCTCAAGTCGCGGCCGAACTCGCCCAGCGCCCGGGCGGCACTGGAGCCGTGCGCTTCCGCCTTCCGCTGTCGAACGGCGGCGAGGCAAATGTCCTCGTCGGACGCGACTTTGCGCTCGACGCGGAGCTTGCGGCACGCGTCGAGCGCATAGTCGGGGAAGGGGCGGTCGAGCTGTCCGTCCAGGAGCCGCCGAAGCTGGCCCTGGTGGGCTAATTTCTCACGCCATCATGAAGCCCGCCTTGTTCACCATCATGGTGAGCCGGGCGTTCTGTTCCTCGTCGAGATCCTGCTTCAGCCTTGGAAGGACCTGCTCTTCCTCCATCCGGATGTGAGCGTCGAGCGAGTCCCGCAGTTTCCGGACTTTCTCCAGCCACAGAGGCGAATCGGAATCCATTTGCTTGAGCTCGAAAATCAGCGTCTTCACGTGGCCATGCTCTGTGTCGAGCTGGTCCGCCTCGACCGAGTCGTTGTCGTCGCGAAGCGCCGGGTAAATGACATTCTCTTCCTCGTAAGAATGCTTGTCGAGCTTGTGGGCGAGCTTCATCAACAGCATCGAGCGCTTCCACGTCTGGCTCTCGTCGGTGGCAAGCATTTGCTCGAGAGTCTTCTGGATCTCGTCATGATCCTTCTTGAGCATGTCGAACCAGTCTCCAGCACTGGCTTCCATTCCCTGCACGATCGCCTTTCGGCCGATATGGGCAGCGAAGCCGAGCGCGGCGCCGGCGACGGCGGCGCCGATCAGCGGCCCCGCGTTGTCGCCCCAGGAAAAGGCGCTCCGATTGGACTGGCTGCGGTTGCGCGATGTGGATTGCGATTTCGACTGTGTACGCGTCGCCATTGGGTCCTCCATTGTTTGAAGGTTCAACGGAGAGCTCGCTCGCGCTGTTCCGTGGCGCGCAGCTAATCGTCGCCTCTGAAGGACCGCTCGTCAGATCGCGTTGACCGGCGCGGCTTCGTTGGTCGGGGCTGGCGCTGGAACGGGCTCGTTCGTCGCCGGTAAAGTCGCCGTTGGTTCGGCGGGCCGCGCCTCCGGCTCCGCGACCGTGGACGAAGGCGGGGGAGTGGCCGTTTCATATTCCTCGCCGGGCTGCGGGCGCGGCTCGACTTTGACCTTGGGCGGGGCCTTCTTGGGAGGCGCGCTGATCCCGGCATAGACGCAGGAATCGAGTCCGTCGCGGGCCACAGCGCCGATCCGCGCGGCAATCGTATTGCCGTAACGGCGGGTGAAACCCTTGGGGGCAATCGCGCCGCGCTTTTTCGGAAGCGGAAGGATCGCCGCGATACGGGCCGCTTCCGTCGTCGTCATCGCGCTCGCGTCATGGCCGAAGTAGCGCTGCGATCCGGCATTCACCCCGTAGGTGCCGATGCCGGTTTCCGCGAGGTTGAGGTATAGTTCCATGATCCGGCGCTTCGGATACATGTGCTCCATGAGGAAGGTGAACCAGGCTTCGACGCCCTTGCGGGCGTAGCCGCCGCCGTTCCACAGGAAAGCGTTTTTCGCGGTCTGCTGGCTGATGGTCGATCCGCCGCGGATCCGTCCGCCCGATGCGTTGCGCTTGGCAGCGTCCTGGATGGCATCCCAGTCGAAGCCGTTGTGCGAGCAGAATTTGCCGTCTTCGGCACCGATGGCCGCTCGGACCATGTCGCGGTCGATCCTGGTGATCGGCATCCACTCGTGCGTCGCGCCTCGCCCGGAGAGGATGTCGATCATCATGTTGGGTGTGATCGGCGGGTTGATGAAGCGATAGGCGAGCACCCACAGGACCGAGACCACGAGGAATGCGAGGACGATCCGCGCGATCCAGCCAAGGATGCGGCCGAAAAGGCCGCGCCTGCGCCTGCGTTTGTAGCTGGGGATCGTCGGGGAGGAGCGTTTCGCCATTGCTGTTGCTTAGCGCGCTCCTTGCCGCAGTGCAGCAGCGCATTTACATCGCTTGGCGATGACCTCCTCGACCAACGACATCCGCCGCTCCTTCCTCGACTTCTTTGAGGCGAATGGCCACGCGCGGGTGCCGTCGGCGCCCCTCGTGCCGCACAACGATCCGACTTTGATGTTCGTGAACGCGGGCATGGTGCCGTTCAAGAACGTGTTCACCGGGCTGGAGACACGGCCGTACAGCCAGGCGACCAGTTCCCAGAAGTGCGTTCGCGCGGGCGGGAAACATAATGATCTCGACAATGTCGGCTATACGGCGCGGCACCATACGTTCTTCGAAATGCTCGGGAATTTCTCGTTCGGCGATTATTTCAAGGATCGCGCGATCGAATTGTCGTGGAACCTCCTTACGAAAGAATGGGGGCTGAGCACCGACCGGCTGACCGCGACCGTCTATCACACCGACGACGAGGCATTCGATCTCTGGAAGAAGATTTCCGGCCTGCCCGAAAGCCGGATCATCCGGATTCCGACCAAGGACAATTTCTGGTCGATGGGCGATGATGGCCCGTGCGGACCCTGCTCGGAGATTTTTTACGATCACGGCGAGCATATCCCCGGCGGCCCTCCGGGAAGCCCGGACGAGGACGGCGACCGATTCGTCGAGATCTGGAATCTCGTCTTCATGCAGTACGAGCAGGCGGCCGGCGAGATCGTCTCGGAGCTTCCGAGCAAGAGTATCGACACCGGAATGGGCCTCGAGCGGATCGCCGCCGTGCTCCAGGGCGTCACCGACAATTACGATACGGACACGTTCAAGGCGCTGATCGCCGCGAGCGAGGCGCTGACCCATACCAAGGCCGAAGGAGCGAACCAGGCCAGCCATCGCGTGATCGCCGATCATCTTCGCGCCAGCGGCTTTCTCGTAGCCGATGGAGTGCTGCCGGCAAACGAGGGCAGGGGCTATGTCCTTCGGCGAATCATGCGCCGGGCGATGCGCCACGCGCACCTGCTCGGCTCCAGGGAACCGCTGATGTGGCGGCTGGTGCCCGCGCTGGTCGCGGAAATGGGTGCGGCTTACCCCGAGCTGGTTCGCGCTCAGCCGCTGATCGAAGCGACTCTCCAGCAGGAGGAAGTGCGGTTCCGGCATACGCTGTCGACGGGCCTCAAACTGCTCGACGAGGCGACTGCGGAGCTTTCCAATGGCGGGACGCTTGCGGGCGAGACGGCGTTCAAGCTCTATGACACCTATGGTTTTCCCTATGATCTGACCGAGGACGCTCTCCGGCCCCGGGGCATTGCGGTGGACCGCGATGGCTTCGACGCGGCGATGGCTGAGCAGAAGAGCAAGGCCCGCGCGGCTTGGAAGGGCTCTGGGGCCAAGGCATCGGACGAATTGTGGTTCGACCTCGCCGAAGAGTTCGGGAGCACCGAGTTCACCGGCTATTCGGGCGATGAGGGCGAAGGCGTGGTGCTCGCTATCGTCAAGGATGGAGCCCGGGCGGAGCGCGCCGAGGTCGGCGAGACCGTGCAGATCCTGCTCAACCAGACGCCGTTTTACGGAGAAAGTGGCGGGCAAACGGGTGACAGCGGAAAACTGTCGACTCTCAAAGGTTTCCAAGGCGAAGTTGAGGACACCACCAAACCTCTAGGAAAACTTCACGCGCTCCTGACGAAGATCGTCGCGGGGGAGCTTTCGGTAGGCGATACGGTGCAGCAGAAGGTCGACAGCGATCGCCGAAATCGAATTCGCGCCAATCACAGTGCGACCCACTTGTTGCACGCCGCACTTCGCCACCGGCTCGGCACGCATGTGACCCAGAAGGGCAGCCTGGTGGCCGCCGACCACTTCCGCTTCGACTTCTCGCATCCCAAGGCGATGAGCCGCGAAGACATCGAGGCGGTTGAGGCGGACGTGAACGCCCAGATTCGTGGAAACGAGCCGGTCACGACTCGGCTGATGACGCCGGACGAGGCGATTTCCGCGGGCGCGATGGCGCTGTTCGGCGAAAAATATGGCGACGAGGTGCG
>JBDZVP010000005.1:28993-46910 GCA_040255765.1 Sphingomonadales bacterium
CTGGAGAAGGTGGCGGCGTGATCGACACGCGGTCGAGCGATCCGGTTACGCTCAACGGCTCTTGCCATTGCGGGGCCGTGAGATTCTCGACAACGCTGACCGAGGGGTTTGCTTCGGCGCGGCGTTGCACCTGCTCCATTTGCCGAATGCGCGGTGCGGTCGCGGTTACGTCAACGCCCGAGAACTTCCGGATCACGCAAGGCGAGGACAAGCTGGCGACCTACCGCTTCAACACCATGAGCGCCGAGCATCATTTTTGCACCGTTTGCGGCATCTACACGCACCACAAGCGCCGCTCCGCACCGGGCCAGCTCGGAGTCAACGTCGCCTGTCTTGAGGGCGTGTCGCCGTTCGATTTCGAAGAACTCGTCGTTTACGACGGAAGCCGCCACCCGGCCGACAATGCCGGGCACAAGACCTATGTCGCCGGAGTGCTCCGGTTCGAGCCGGCTTCCGGCTGAAGATCGCGCAATCGCCGGCGGCCGAGCCGCGGCTCTTCCTCCAGCTCCGCCTCTTCCCTGATCTTGGCCCGTAGCTGATCGCGCTTTTCGTGGATCGACGCGATCACCGGGCCCATTGCGACGCCAAGATCGACCAGGGCAGCCTCAGACAATTGCAGGGAGGCTTCGAGTGTCTCGGGCACGGCATCGGTCACGCCCGCCTTGTAGAGGCGCGCGGCGTGCGCGGTGTCGCGGGCACGGGCGATAATCGGCAATTCGGGAAAAGCTTGCCGCAGCCGCTTGGCGAGACGCGCAACGAGCACAGGATTGTCCATCGTCAGGATCACCGCGCTCGGGCGCCCGAGATGGAGCCGATCGACAAGAGTGCCGCGCGAAACATCGCCGAACAGGATGGGATAACCGTGATCGCGGCCCTCGCGGACGGCTTCGGTGTCCGAATCGATCGCGACATAATCGAGGTCGTGCGCGCCGAGCATGTCGGCAACGATTCGCCCAACCCGGCCAAGGCCGACGATGACGATCTTGCCCGGCCCCGCTTGCTGGAGAGCCTTGCCAAGCTCCGAGTCGCCGGAACGGTCGATCCGCCGCCCGGCGAAACGCCCGACCAGCCCGAGAAGCGGCGTGATCGTCAGGCCGAGTGCGGTAACGATTTGCCAGAACGCCGCGGTTTCCGGGCGGATGAGTTGCGCGGCGGTCGCCGAGCCAAGCACGATCAGCGTGGTCTCGGACGGCGAGGCCATCAGGACGCCGGTCTCGGCAGCGACCGCTGTGCGGCTGCCGGCGAGCCTGAGGAGGCCGCCGGTAACAGCCGCCTTGATGACCAGCACCGCGACGAGCGCGACGAGGATTTTTTCCCAATTGGCCAGCACGATGGAAAGGTTGACGCTCATCCCGACGGTGATGAGGAAGATCCCGAGCCCAAGGCCGCGCATCGGCGCGGTAATGACCTCGACCTCGCCCCGATATTCGGTCTCGGCGATGACGATCCCGGCGATGAGCGCTCCGAGGACCGCGGAAAAGCCGATCGCCGAGGTGACCATGCTGGAGACGATCACCACGAGCAGGCAGGCGGCGAGGAAGACCTCGGGGTTCTTGGTTCGTGCGGCCTGGCCGAAAAGGATCGGCAAGAGCAGCCTTCCGCCGAAGAGCAATCCGATGGCGACTGCACCGCCGAGGAGCAAAGTGCCGACGAGCGGGCCGACGCCCGCGGTGGCGGTCGGCGCCATTGCTCCGAGTGCGAAGACGATCGGAACGAGGGCAACGTCTTCGAAAAGAAGCATGCCCAAAGCGGCCCGGCCCACCGCTGACTGGGTGCCGACGAGCGGAAGGACGATCGCAGTCGAGGAGAGAGCGAGGGCGAGCCCGAGACCGATCGACCCGGGAATGCCCTGGCCAATCCAGTGAAGTCCGGCGCCGATGATCACCGCGCAGCCGATCAGCTCCGCGGCGCCCACTCCGAAGACGATTCTCCGCATCGACCAGAGGCGGCGGAAGGAGAGCTCGAGGCCGACCGAAAAGAGCAGCAGGACGATGCCGAGTTCGGCGAACGGCTCGATCCGGTGCGCGTTGGAGATCGTAAGGTAGTGAAGCCACGGGTAAGTCGTTGTCAGCGAGCCAAGGCCCGACGGTCCGAACGCCACACCGATGAGGATGAAGCCGATAATCGGGCTGATCCGGAAGCGGGCGAAAATCGGGATGACCAATCCCGCCGCACCAAGGATGACAAGCGCGTCGCTGAAGCCCGAAGTCGAAAATTGCTCTTCCATCGAGTTCCTTGTGCACAATTCGCCAGCGGAGCAACAGCGCTGCGTCTATCGCATCGCCATTGATGTGATTACGCTGGCGTCATGACGCCGGAACTCGACCTCGTCGTGGCCGGAGGCGGTCCCGCCGGGATGATGGCGGGGCTGCTGTTCGCCCGCGCGGGTTGCCGGGTGAAGGTGCTGGAGAAGCACGCCGACTTCTTCCGCGATTTCAGGGGCGACACGGTCCACCCCTCGACGATGGAAATTCTCGACCAGCTCGGGGTGCTCGAGCGGTTTCTGCAACGGCCGCACAGCAAGCTTCGAGGGGCCGAGCTCGAGCTTGCCGGGCGGACGTGGAAGATCGGAGACCTCTCCCATCTCGACACGCCCGCGCCCTTCATTGCGATGATGCCGCAGTGGGATTTCCTCGATTTCCTCCGCGACGAGGCGTCCGCGTACCCCGGCTTCTCTTTGGAGATGGAGGCTCCAGTCGAAAGGTTCGTCCAACAGGACAATCGCATTTCCGGAGTCCGCCTGGGAGACGGCCGCGCAATTCGAGCGAGCCTGACCATCGCGGCCGATGGGCGCGATTCGCTTGTGCGGCGACTGCACATGCTACCGGTGGAAGTGCTCGGCGCACCCATGGACGTGTTCTGGTTCCGGGTGGCGAAGAAAGCGGGCGGCGACCGGCTAAGGGGAAGCTTCGAACGCGGGCGCTTGCTCGTGCTCATCGATCGCGGCGACTATTGGCAATGCGCGCTGGTGATCCCGAAGGGCGCGGCGGAAAAGCTGAAGGCGAAGGGCATCGGCCCGATCCGCGACGCCGTTCATGCCGCGGCTCCCGACGTGGACCTTACCGATCTCGACGATGTCGGCGACCTGAAGCTTCTCAGCGTTGCGCTCGACCGTCTCACGACGTGGCACCGGCCTGGCCTTTTGGCGATCGGCGACGCCGCGCACGCAATGTCGCCGATCGGGGGAATCGGAATCAATCTCGCGATCCAGGACGCGGTTGCGGCGGCGAATGCTCTGGCTTGGCCGCTGGCTGCGGGAGAGGAGGTCGATCCGCTGCTTCACAGGGTGCAGGACCGGCGGATGTTTCCGACCCGGGTTATCCAGCGCGCCCAGAAGCTGGCGCAGGACAATATCATCGGGCGGCTGCTGGAGCCGGGAGAACCGATCCGGAAGGCGCCGCTGCTGATCCGGCTTCTCGACCGTTTCGAACCCCTTCGGCGCATTCCGGGCCGCCTGATCGGTTTGGGAGTGCGCCGCGAGCGGGTGAAAAGCCCCGGTCAGCCTCCCCCAGGCGGCTGAGGCGCGATCTCCGGCGCTTCGCCCTTGGATGGAGCGGAGCGGCGCTTTTTCGGCTTCCAGTCCATTTCGTACAGGTCGAAGCGCCGGTCGTGGAGGTTGCGGACCGTGCCCTCGGCGCGCGCCCAGCGAAGATCGGACATGTTGACGTCGCCAATCGTCAAAGTTTCGACATTGTCGCTGGCTTCCGCAGCGATCCCGTCGCGGGCGAAAGGGAAGTCGCAGGGCGTAAGAATGCAGCTCTGCGCGTACTGGATGTCCATGTTCTGGACATTCGGCAGGTTGCCGACATTGCCGGCCATTGCGACGAAACACTGGTTTTCGATCGCCCGGGCCTGGGCGCAGTAGCGAACCCGCATGTAGCCCTGGCGGTTGTCGGTGCAGAAGGGGACGAACAGGATTCGGGCCCCTTCGTCCACTACGCGCCGGGAGATCTCCGGGAATTCGCTGTCGTAGCAGATGAGCACTGCGATCGGTCCGCAGTCGGTCTGGATCGCGCCGATGCTGTCGCCGCCCTGGATGTTCCACCAGTAACGCTCGTTCGGAGTCGGATGTATCTTCTCCTGCTCGTGCACGGCTCCATCGCGAAGGCAGACGAACGCAACGTTGTGGATGTCGCCGTCACCGGTTCGCGTCGGGTGCGATCCGCCGATGATGTTGATGTTGTATTTCATCGCCATTGCGCTCAGCGCGTCGCGGATGCGCGGTGTGTAGGTCGAAAGCTTTTCGATCGCTTCGAGCGGCGAAAGTTCGTCCTTCTCGAAGGACAGGAGCTGGAGCGTGAATAGTTCGGGAAACAGAATGAAGTCTGACCGATAATCCGCAGCGATATCAACGAAATATTCGACGTTCCGGATAAACTCGTCGAACTCTTTCACGGCCCGGGCCTGGAACTGGCAGCAGGCGATCCGGACGCTTTCGACGCCGAGTGCCAGCGCGCTGGTCTTCACGTCGCCCTCTTCGACGAACGGATTGCGCCAGACCATCAGGGCCGCGTTCCCGAGCGATTTCGCGTCGGACGGAAGATAGTCCTCAAGCACTGCAAGGGGTTGGAACCCGTTGGCGAGCTGGAAACGGATGACGGGATCGTGAATTCGGCCGGCTTCCACCTGTTCGAGATAATCTTCAGGCCCCTTCACCCGCTTCTTGTAGCGAGCAAGGTTCGGCATCCTGCCGCCAAACGCGATTCCCTTTAGGCTGAGGCTTTCCGCAAGCTCCCGCCGCGCCTCGTACAGCCGCCGTCCGAGACGCCGACCACGGACCTTGGGGTCGACGCACATTTCGTAGCCGTAAAGCCAGTCGCCGAGAGGGTCGTGGCGTGAGCCGAGGCCGCGGCCGGTAATCTCACGCCATGTGTGCGGGGACAAGGCAATGCTTTCCGGCACCCGGATCGAGGCGCAATAGCCGGCGATGCCTTCGTCGAGCTCTGCGACGAAACAGCCCTGACCGAAATTGTTGATCTGCGCCCGGACTTCGACCTCGGTGTAACCGGGCAGGTCGGTGTAGCTTCGGCGGACGAGATCGACGATCGCAGCCGCGTCCGCCAGCTCCGCCTGCCGGACCTCGAGCCTCGCCTTCGATTTCTGCCTGACCACTTCCTCTCCCTGGCTAGGCCCAGGCGGCCATTTCCTTTTCGAGATTGGCGCGGATCGCCTCGAAGAACTGTTCGGTCGTCATCCACGGCTGCTCGGGCCCGACCAGGATTGCGAGATCCTTGGTCATGTGGCCGCTTTCGACCGTCTCAATGCAGACCTTCTCCAGCGTTTCCGCAAAGCGGACGACATCCGGCGTGTCGTCGAACTTGCCGCGATATTTGAGGCCGCCGGTCCAGGCGAAGATCGAGGCGATCGGATTGGTCGAGGTCGCCTTGCCGGCCTCGTGCATCCGATAATGGCGGGTCACGGTTCCGTGGGCGGCCTCGGCCTCGACCGTCTTGCCGTCCGGCGTCATCAGAACCGATGTCATCAGGCCCAGCGAGCCGAAGCCCTGGGCGACCTGGTCCGACTGGACGTCGCCGTCGTAATTCTTGCAGGCCCAGACGAACTTGCCGCTCCACTTCAGCGCCGAGGCCACCATGTCGTCGATCAGGCGATGCTGATATTCGATCCCAGCAGCTTCGAACTTCGCTTTGTATTCGCTGTCGTAAATCTCCTGGAAGATGTCCTTGAAGCGTCCGTCATAGGCCTTCAGGATCGTGTTCTTGGTGGAGAGGTAGAGCGGCCAGCCGCGGTTGAGGCTGTAGTTGAAACAGGCGTGGGCGAAGTCGCGGATGCTCGCGTCGAGATTGTACATCCCCATAGCGACGCCCGAGCCGGGGAAGTCGAAGACGTCGAAGTTCAGTTCCTGCCCGTCCTCGCCCGTCCAGGTCATGGTCAGCTTGCCGGGGCCGGGAACGAGGAAGTCCGTCGCCTTGTACTGGTCGCCGAAAGCATGGCGGCCGACCACGATCGGGTCGGTCCAGCCGGGGATCAGCCGGGGCACGTTGGACATCACGATCGGCTCGCGGAAAATGACTCCGCCGAGGATGTTGCGGATGGTGCCGTTGGGCGACTTCCACATTTTCTTGAGGTCGAATTCCTTCACCCGCGCCTCGTCGGGGGTGATGGTCGCGCATTTCACGCCAACGCCGTGCTTCTTGATCGCTTCCGCCGCTTCGACCGTGATCCGGTCGTCGGTTTCGTCGCGCTTCTGGATCGAAAGATCGTAGTAGAGCAGCTCGATGTCGAGATACGGCTCGATCAGCCGCTCGCGGATCCACTGCCAGATAATTCGGGTCATCTCGTCGCCGTCTAGCTCGACGACCGGGTTCTTCACCTTGATCTTGGCCATGTCTGTCCTGCTGTCCTGGGATTGGCAGCGCGCATAGGCGAAGCGTCGGAGACAAGGCAACCGCGCCCGATTGTGAATGGTTCCCAGCGCCTTTAAGGGCAGTCGCCATGCCTGAGCTCGAAAAGCCGGACTCGCCCCTGGCGACCACCAACACCAAGTGGCGGTTTCCGTCGGTTCACCCCGAAGGCCGCAAGTTTCTTCTCATCGCGGCGGTGGTTACCGTCGTCGTCTACGGCGGCCTCAGCCACTTTCTCGGCTGGCTCTGCGTCGGACTGACCATCTGGATCGCCGCTTTCTTCCGCGACCCGATTCGGACGACTCCGCAGAGTGGAAACCTGATCGTCGCGCCCGCCGACGGGCTGGTTTCCGCGATCTCGAAGGTGCCGCCGCCTCGCGAACTGGCCGGCCAGGACGGGCTGACGGACCTGGAGATGACTCGAATCTCGATTTTCATGAGCGTGTTCGATGTTCACATCAACCGCTCGCCGGTGACCGGGCGGGTCAGGAAGATGGCCTATGTGCCAGGCAAGTTCGTCAACGCCGACCTCGACAAGGCCAGCGACGAGAACGAGCGCCAGCATTTCCTGATCGAAACTTCGGGCGGACTTCTGATCGGAGTGACCCAGATTGCCGGGCTGATTGCTCGCCGGATCCTGACCTTCGTCCACGAAGGCGATCCGGTCGACGCCGGGCAAAGGATCGGAATGATCCGCTTCGGAAGCCGGGTCGACGTCTATCTTCCCGCAGGCACCGGTCCAAAGGTCCTGCTTGGCCAGAGAGCGATCGCCGGCGAGACGGTGCTTGCCGAAATCGGTGTCGAGATGGCGATCAGCGGACGTAGCCAGTGACCGATCGCGGCGAGGGGAGGGGCGCGATCCCGTTCCGGGCGCTCGTTCCCAATGCCGTGACCTTGCTTGCCTTATGCTTCGGCCTCACCGGCGTCAGTTTCGCGATCACCGCCGACGGAACGGGGGACAGGGCCTTGTGGCAATTCGCGCTGGCCTGCGTCGTCGGCGCGGGCGTCCTCGACGGAATGGACGGGCGAATCGCGCGGCTTCTTCGCGCCGAGAGCCGCTTCGGGGCGGAGCTGGACTCCCTTAGCGACAATGTCGCTTTCGGAACGGCGCCCGCGCTAATCCTCTTCCTCTGGTCGCTTCAAAATGCTCCCAGCTTCGGCTGGATCGCCGCACTAGCGCTTGCGGTCTGCTGCGCTCTGAGGCTGGCGCGCTTCAACGCGCGGATCGACGTTACCGACCAGCCGCACAAGTCCGCGGGGTTCAATACCGGCGTCCCGGCGCCCGCGGGGGCAGGCCTTGCCTTCATCCCGATCTTCCTGTGGCTGGTCACCGGGAACGACCTGTTCCGCCAGTGGCAACTCGTCATGGGTTGGACAGTGCTGGTCGCGCTATTGCTGATCTCCAGCGTCGCCACCTACAGCTGGTCGAGCCTTCGAGTCCGGCGCTCGTCGCGCATTTTCGTGATTGCCGGAATTGGGCTTCTCGGCGCCGCGCTCGTCACCAATCCGTGGATCACCTTGCTCGCGATCTCGCTCGTCTATCTCGCGATGATCCCGTTCAGCATGTCTAGCTATGCCCGGGTCAAAAAGAGGCGCGGGGCACGCGTTTGATTCCCCCACGGCCGCTGAGCGCGGCGCGGATATCCCGGCGGCTGTCGTAAAGCTCCTGGAGTGCGAGGCTTCCGGCGATCCAGAAACAGCCGAGGAAGAAAAGACTGAAAAGCGGTCCAAGCATGGCGATTCATCCTGTTTCGAGTTTCTCGCGCCGGCCGCACTGCAGCGCTGATGGGATGGAGCAATGTTCCTGCTTTGTTCTTACTTGTCAAGCCGCGGGGCGTCATCACCTGCAAGGTGTTGAAACGGCGGCGCTGTTCGGCTAGGGCGCGCGGCATTCCACAGGCGGAGCTTACATACCGGTGCTGACCGCAAGGTCGGTGACTGGCCCCGCCGAGGCATAACCGGAAGGAGAAGACCTATGGCGACCAACGTCGTCACCATGCAGCAATTGCTCGAAGCCGGATCGCATTTCGGCCACCAGACCCATCGCTGGAACCCGCGGATGAAGCCGTACATTTTCGGCGACCGCAACGGCGTCCACATCATCGACCTGTCGCAGAGCGTGCCGCTGTTCGCTCGTGCCCTCGACTTCATCACCCAGACCGTCCAGCGCGGCGGCAAGGTGCTTTTCGTCGGGACCAAGCGCCAGGCGCAGGAGCCGATCGCCGAAGCCGCGCAATCCTGCGGCCAGCATTACGTCAACCACCGGTGGCTCGGCGGAATGCTGACCAACTGGAAGACGATTTCCAACTCGATCAAGCGCTTCAAGAGCCTTGAGGAGCAGCTTTCCGGCGACACGACGGGGCTTACCAAGAAGGAAGTCCTTCAACTGACCCGCGAGCGCGACAAGCTCGAAAAGTCCCTTGGCGGAATCCGCGACATGGGTGGCCTTCCCGACGTCATGTTCGTGATCGACACGAACAAGGAAGAGCTGGCGGTCAAGGAAGCGAACGTTCTGGGTATCCCGGTCGTCGCGATCCTCGATTCGAACAGCGATCCGACCGGCATCGCATTCCCGGTTCCGGGCAACGACGACGCCAGCCGGGCGATCCGGCTTTATTGCGATGCCGTCGCAGCCGCCGTGAATGCCGGGCGCAGCGGCCATGCGAAGGACCAGGGCGAGGACATCGGCGCAATGGCCGAACCGCCCGCCGAGGCTGCGCTGGAAGCGTAAGAACTTCCCCTCCCGCGAGCGGGAGGGGATTGAGGGGTGGGCCTGTCGAGCTCACTTCCTCTAATTACACCCACCCCCGGCCCCTTCCGCGTGCGGGAGGGGAGATGAGAGGAAAAGACAAATGGCTGAGATCACCGCTGCCGCCGTGAAAGAGCTTCGCGAGCGCACTGGCGCGGGCATGATGGACTGCAAGAAGGCGCTTGGTGAAACGGGCGGCGACATGGAAGCCGCCGTCGACTGGCTTCGCACCAAGGGCCTTGCCGCCGCCGCCAAAAAGGCGGGCCGAACCGCCGCCGAAGGTCTGGTCGGTGTCGCCGTCGAAGGCACTCGCGGCGCCGTCGTCGAGGTCAACTCGGAGACGGATTTCGTCGCCAAGAACGACCGGTTCCAGGATTTCGTCCGCAAGGTCGCCCAGCTTGCGCTGGAAAGCGGCGGAAACGTCGAGACGCTGCTTGCAGCAGGGTACCCGGGCGGCGGAACGGTCGAGGAGACTCTGACCAACAACATCGCAACCATCGGCGAGAACCAGTCGCTTCGTCGCAGCGCGGTGCTCCAGGTTGGCCAGGGCGCGGTTGTCTCCTACGTCCACAACGCGGTCTCGACGGGCCTCGGCAAGATCGGCGTTCTGGTCGCTCTCGAAAGCGCAGCGCCTGCCGAGACGCTTCAGACGCTCGGCAAGCAGATCGCGATGCACATCGCGGCCGCGAACCCGCTCGCGCTGAATGGCGACGAGCTCGACCCCGCGATGATCGAGCGGGAGCGTTCGATCGCCATGGAAAAGGCGAAGGAAAGCGGCAAGCCGGAGAACATCGTCGAGAAGATGGTCGAGGGCGGTCTTGCGAAGTTCCGGAAAGAAAACGCGCTGCTGTCGCAGCTGTTCGTGATGGACAACAAGACCCCGGTCGCGGACGTCGTCGCGGCGGCAGGCAATGAAGCCGGAAGCAACATCGCCGTTAGTGCCTTTGTCCGCTTCCAGCTCGGCGAGGGGATCGAGAAGAAGCAGGAAGACTTCGCTGCGGAGGTTGCGGCTGCCGCCGGCGCAAAAAAGGACGAACCGGTCGCCTGAAGAAGGGACCGGGTCAGTGAAAAGGAGGGCGGGGCTTCGGCTCCGCCTTTTTTTCATGCGAGCTTGGCTGCCTCTTTCTTGCAGTCGTAGGGGAAATTGGGTTGCGAGCAGAAATCGGGCCATTTGCCGGTGCTTGACCAATATTGCAGCAGGCCGATCCGCTTGGCGAAGATCAGTGAGTGAGGATCGAGCCACAGGACTCGCATCGTCGGCCTGAACAGGATGTCCTCAATACCTTGGATGTCCGAGGGTCGCATGCTCTGCACGAGATCCATCAAGTCGTTCTGCCGACCGAACATTCCGAGAATTTGTAACATAGCTGCGGTCGCCTGCGCACGCGCGCCTGGTTCCGTTGCGGTGCGATAGTCTTCGCGCGTACTCTGGATAGCCCGATCAATATTGTCGGGCGTCGGATGCATCCGCGCCTGCAGGTATATCCGGGTCTTTTGAACGTCGCCTACGTAAGCGCTGCTTTCAACATAGGCCGAAGCGGCTAGCGGGTCTCCATAGCGCGAATTGAGAATGTATTTCGTCCGTGCGATCTCAGAAGAGCCAGGCCAAAAACGCTCCGCTTCCTTTATTTCGTCGAAGGCCGCTTCGGTTCGCCCCGAATTCGCAAGTGCGTAGATATAAGCGTTGCGTATGGTCGGAGAGCCGGGATCAATTTCGGCTGCCCGTTTCGCATCGGCGACGGCTTCCTTCAGGCGTCCCACTTGGAGGAGCTGGCCCGATCGCGCGCCCAGCAGCAGGGAACTGTCCGGATTTTTCTGGAGGCCCTCATCCATGAGCCTGAGACCGGCCGCGTAAGCGTCAGCGGGAAGGAGGGCCAGCTGAGCGAAATAGGATTCCGGCAAATCGGGCTCGAGCTTTCGGGCTCGCGCAATGTCAACGGAAAGCTGTCGGCTTTGATCGGGGGCTCCCGACTCGGCCAACAGGAGCTGCGCCCAGCCACCAGCGAAGCCGGGAACCTCTTCGACCACCTGCCGGAACTTCAAAGCGAGCGTTGCGGGATTCGGCGGATTGGTGCCCGCAGCCGCCGCACAGCCTTCCAGGTACGATTTCAGCACCTCAAGCTTCGCCGCCAACTGGTGCGACCGATAGGCAGTCGATGCGCACCCGAGCAATTGCGAGGCGGTATATCCCATCTCCTGTCGCAAGTCGCCGACAGCGGAGACAGGGCGCTCGAACTGGCCCGACCACAGCAGGGCAGTGGTTCGGCCGTCGAGCAAAAGCAGATTGGCCCGAGATTGCCCCGCTTCTGTTGATCCGGCCACCTGGAAAACAAATGCTGCGCCCGAACGCCTGTCGCCTTCGACGAGACGCAGGGACGCACCGCCTTGGGGCGAATAGGCGCCCAGCTTTGCAACCAGGTCACCCGCAAGAGCTTGCGATTCCGGCGAAGAATCCAGCGGAGACACCGCCGCAGAAATTTCGTCGGTTCCTGCTCGCTCGAAGAGATCGAAGGACACGAAAGCGACAATGGCGGCCGCCAGCGCAATGGCTGCTCCGAACGCGGTGGCAAACCTTCTAGATAGCGAGCGAGCAGGAGCTTTGGTGGGGCGGGTTGGCCGAACTCTCGCGGAGCCGGCTGTCGACTCCTCAACCGCTTGCACGATGTGGTCGAGCCCGAGCTTCTGTCCGCGATGCCCCCCTTTCGACAGGTCGATCGTCTGGAATTGCCGAAAACCCATGGGCGGCTTGGTCGCATCGAGCGCGACGGGGATTAGCTTTCCCCGGTCGCGGCCTTCGGCGGCTTCGTCGCGGACCCAGGCGCTCTCGACCGACGATGCCGACCAAAGGACCACGACAGCGTCCGCGTCGGTCAGTGCCTGTTCGATTTCCTTGGAATATTGCGCGCCGCCGCGAATCTGTTGATCCCACCAGACGGAGTGCGAGCCCTCCTCGAGAGCAGAAGCGATTTCCGCCGCAGTCGCGGTGTCGTCCCGGTCATAACTCAGGAACACGCTCGCCATCGGACTGCCCCCGGTTCGCCGGGGACGCTGCTCTCAAATGGCGCCATCGGCAAGTAAGGCAGTTGGAAATTGGGGCGGGCGCGCTAAAGCGTGTCCGCTCTTTTGCATGTGAAGGACAGACCCGCCCCATGACCCGCCCGCGCTTCAACCGCATCCTGCTGAAGCTCTCTGGCGAAGCCTTGATGGGGCAGGGGCAGTTCGGGATCGACCCGGAAGCGGTGAATGGGCTGGCCGGCGAAATCAAGGCCGCCAAGGAAGAGGGGCATGAGCTGTGCCTCGTCGTTGGCGGTGGCAATATCTTCCGCGGGATGGCTGCGGCAGCCAAGGGGTTCGACCGGGCAAGTGCCGATTACATGGGCATGCTTGCAACCGTCATGAACGCGCTTGCTCTCCAGAACGCTCTCGAGCGGCAGGGCGTCGACACGCGGGTCCTCTCGGCAATCCCGATGGCAAGCGTCTCCGAGCCCTATATCCGGCGGCGGGCTCTGCGGCATCTTGAAAAGGGCCGGATCGTCCTGTTCGCGGCGGGGACCGGAAACCCGTATTTCACTACCGACACCGCAGCGGCGCTGAGGGCCGCGGAAATGGGTTGCGACGCACTGTTCAAGGGCACGAGCGTCGACGGTGTTTATACCGCCGACCCAAAGAAGGATTCCGGCGCGAGGCGGTATGACAAGCTCAGCTTCAAGACGGTTCTGAGCGACGACCTCAAGGTGATGGATGCCGCCGCGGTTGCGCTTTGCCGAGACAACAATATTCCGATCGTCGTCTTCAACGTCCGCCAGCCGGGAAACCTCGCCGAGGTCATCGACGGCCGCGGGACCGCGACCATCGTGCAGAATGAGGAGTAGAGCATGACCATGGATAAATCCGACCTTCAGCGCCGGATGAGCGGCGCGGTCGACGCATTGAAGCACGACCTGTCCGGCCTTCGCACCGGCCGCGCCTCGACGGCTTTGCTCGATACGATCCACGTCGAGGTGTACGGAGCGAACATGCCGCTCAACCAGGTGGCGACCGTGTCGGTGCCGGAGCCGCGGATGCTGACCGTGCAAGTCTGGGATCGCTCAAACATTCAACCCGTCGAAAAGGCGATCCGCTCCGCCGGGCTCGGACTCAATCCGGTGACCGACGGGCAGCTGATCCGGCTTCCGATTCCCGACCTGACCGAGGAACGGCGCAAGGAGCTTGCGAAGCTTGTCGGCCAATATGCCGAGAAGGCCAAGGTTGCCGTCCGAAACGTCCGCCGCGACGGCATGGACCAGCTCAAGCAGGACGAGAAGAAGCACGAGATCAGCGAAGACGAGCACAAAAGGCTCGAGAACGACGTGCAGAAGATGACCGACGACACGATCAAGGACATCGACTTGCTCGCCGAAGCGAAGGAAAAGGAAATCCTCGGCCAGTGACACCCGCAAATGCCGCAGCCGCGCAAGGGGCAGCGGCGCTCAAGGCGGGCGGCGCGGCGATCCCGCGGCATGTCGCGATCATCATGGACGGCAACGGGCGCTGGGCGAAGCAACGCGGTCTTCCCCGCGCGGCCGGGCACAAGGCCGGGGCCGAGGCCGTTCGGCGGACCTTGCAGGCGGCGGCGGACGCCGGTGTTCAAGTGCTCACGCTCTATGCTTTCTCCTCGGAGAACTGGCGCCGGTCGGACGAGGAGATTTCCGACCTCAAGGGGCTGATGCGTTACTATGTCGAGAAGGAGCTCGACCGTCTCGTCGACGAGCGAGTGAAGCTCCGCCTGATCGGCGATTACCGGGCGTTCGGGCCTGAAATGAGCCGATTGCTGGAGCGCGCGGTCGCGAGGACCGCCGAAAACGACCGGCTGACTCTGGTGGTGGCGTTAAACTACGGATCGCAGAAGGAGATTGCGGACGCCGCTTCGAAGGCCGCGTCCGGGGGCGCCGTTACCGTGGAGGCGATCGGCGCAAATCTCGAAACCGCCGGCCTTCCCGACCTCGACCTGCTGATCCGGACGTCGGGTGAGGTTCGATTATCCAATTTCCTGTTGTGGCAGGCGGCCTATGCCGAACTGCTGTTCACGCCGGTGCTGTGGCCTGATTTCGACGAGAAATGCTTGAACGAGGCTCTGGAGCAATTCGCTTCCAGGCAGCGACGGTTCGGCGGCCGATGAGCGAGCTCGCAATCCGGACGATCAGCGGGGCCGTGATGATCCTGATCGCGCTGGCAGCCGCGATTATCGGGGGATATGCCTTCGCTATTCTTGCCGCCGCAATCGCCACGGCGGTCTTCTACGAGTGGACCAGGGTGACGAAGGGATGGGGCCCGGCGTGGTATATCGCGGGTTTCCTCTATGCCGCGCTCGCGGCGCTGGCGCTGCTCTGGATCCGGGAGCGCGCCGACGATCACAACGGCCTGTGGCTTCTTCTTTGGGTGTTCATCGTCGTCTGGTCGGTCGACATCGGCGCCTATTTCACGGGGCGGGCAATCGGAGGGCCGAAGCTCGCGCCTTCGATCAGCCCGGGGAAGACCTGGGCCGGCTTTTATGGCGGGATCGCCGCGGCGACCGTGCTTGGCGGACTGTGGGTGCTGTATGCCAAGCTTCCGCTCGTCCTGTTGCTCCTTGCGCCCCTCTTCGGGGCCGCGGCACAGGGCGGGGATCTGTTCGAGAGCTGGATGAAAAGACGGGCGGGAGTGAAGGATTCAGGGCGCTGGCTGCCGGGGCACGGCGGGGTGTTCGACCGGGTCGACGGGTTGCTGCCGGTGGCGATCCTTACAGCGGTTGCAGCGATGGCGGGCGTAGCGTGACGAAACGCATCTCCATCCTGGGAGCAACGGGCTCGATCGGCCGCTCGACGTTGGACCTAGTGGAGCGATCTCCCGAACGTTTTGAAGTGGTTGCACTGACGGCGCAGAAGAATGTGAAGGCTCTCGCGGACGCGGCCCGGCGCACCGGCGCGACGCTGGCCGTCATTGCCGATCCTGAGTTGCTTCCGGACTTGCGCGACGCTCTCGATGGCACCCGGTGCCGCGCTGAAGCGGGCGCAGGGGCGCTCGTGAACGCAGCCTCCGGCGAAGCGGACCTTGTCATGGCGGCGATCGTCGGCTGTGCCGGGCTTGTGCCGACGATGGCGGCGATCGAAGCCGGGAAGACGGTAGCGCTCGCCAACAAGGAGGCGTTGGTCACGGCGGGGTCGCTGATGACCGATGCGGCGAAACGGAGCGGGGCGACGCTGCTTCCGGTCGACAGCGAGCATAACGCCATCTTCCAATGCCTCGCCGGTAGCAGGCGGGCCGACGTTTCCCGCCTTGTGCTTACAGCGAGCGGCGGACCGTTCCTCGGCTTTTCGATTGAGGAAATGCGCGTCGCGACGCCGGCGCAGGCGGTGGCCCACCCGCGATGGTCGATGGGCGCGAAAATTTCCGTAGATTCGGCGACGCTGATGAACAAGGGGCTGGAGTTGATCGAGGCGCACCATCTGTTCGGCCTTCCCTCGGAGCGGATCGACATTGTGGTTCACCCACAATCGGTGGTGCATTCGCTTGTCGAATTCGTCGACGGGTCGCTTCTCGCGCAGCTTGGAAGCGCCGACATGCGGATTCCAATCGCATACACGCTCGCCTGGCCGGAACGGATGGAAACGCCCGCGGACCGGCTTTCGCTGGCGGATATTGGCAGGCTCGATTTCGAGCAGCCGGACATGGCGCGGTTTCCATCGCTTCGTCTCGCTCGCAAAGCGCTCGAGTCCGGCGGTGGGGAAGCCATCGTCCTCAACGCGGCGAACGAGATCGCCGTCGAAGCTTTCCTCCGGGGTGCGATCGGCTTTTGCGATATCGCGGCGCTGGTGGAGGAGGCGCTTGGCCAAATTCGTTCCCCGGCGCCCGCTTCGGTCGAGGAAGTTGTTGCAATCGATAAGGAAACCCGCGAACGCGCTTCGCTGATGGTTTCCGAAAGCTGTGCCTGATGCTTGAGCAACCACCGCTGTGGCTGGTCCTGATCGCCTTCGTTTGCGCGATTGGGCCGCTCGTCTTCTTCCACGAGCTTGGCCATTATCTGGTGGGCAAGCTTTTCGGTGTCGGCGTGGAGACCTTTTCGATCAATTTCGGCCGTGAGATTCTCGGGTGGACCGATCGAAGCGGGACGCGCTGGAAGGTCGGCTGGCTTCCGCTCGGCGGCTATGTGCGCTTCGTTGGAGATGAAGACCGTCCAGGGCAGAGCGAGGGACAACCGGTCCATGATCCCAGAAGCTTCGCAGGAAAACCTGTCTGGCAGCGATTCCTGGTGGTCCTTGCCGGCCCGATGGCAAATTTCCTTCTCGCAATCCTGATCTTCGCGGGTTTCTTCGCGGTCTTCGGAATGCCCAGCACGCCTCCGCTAGTGGCCGGTGTCGAACCGAAAAGCGCGGCTGCTACCGCTGGATTGCAAGCGGGCGACCGGATCAAAGCCATTGCCGGCGAAGGCACCGAGAGCTTTGAGGATGTCCGGAGAATCGTCGCGATCCGCCCGGGCGAGGACGTGACCATCAGGATCGATCGCGATGGGCGGCCGCTGAATCTGCAAGTCCATCTTGGTTCTCAGATGGAGAAGGACTCTTTCGGGGAAGAATTCCGGACCGGACTCCTGGGCGTCTATGCGGTGGGCCAGGAAATGCGTCCGGTTCCGGCTCTTCAGCTGATCCCCGAAGCGACGAAATATACCTACATACTGACCGCGACGACGATCGTGGGCGTGAAGCAGATCATTGTCGGGGCGCGTTCGATCGACGATGCCGGAGGCCCGGTGAAGATCGCGCAGATCGCCGGTCAGCAAGCACTTCTTGGCCCACTTCACTTCGTCCAGCTGCTGGCGCTGCTCTCAATTAATCTCGGATTCATCAACTTGTTGCCAGTCCCTGTGCTGGATGGCGGTCATCTCCTCTTCTATACGGTCGAGGCGGTTCGCCGGCGTCCGCTGAGCATTCAGGCGCAGGAATGGGCGTTTCGCGGAGGACTTGCACTACTTCTGGCACTCCTCCTGTTCACGACGGTGAATGACCTCGGATCATTCGGTGTCTGGGAACGCCTTGGGCGCTTGATTGGCTAAGTCGGTTAGGGCAGGGCTGCACATCCAAAATTGCCGCGGACACGACGAAGCGGCACAGCATTCAAGGGCGGAACGGGTGATTCCAGACAAAACGCAATTCTCCAGGCGCGCAGGTGCGGTGCTCCTAGTCGGCACCATTCTCGGCGGCTGGTCCGCTCCGCTGTTCGCCCAGGACTCCGCCGCGCCCGACACGGCGCAGCAGGCGCCAGCGCAGGCACCGGCATCGCCGCGGTCCGTTCCCGTAACTGCGCCGGAATCCACGGGCACGATCCGCTCCCTCGCGGTCAAGGGCAGCCAGCGTCTCGAGCCCGCGACGATCATGTCCTATGCCAACCTGCAGCCGGGACAGACATACACAGCAGAGACTCTCGACCAAGCCCTCAAGGATCTCTACGCGACCGAATTGTTCGCTGACGTCGTCATCACCGGCGCGGACACGGGCAATATCGTCATCACCGTCCGTGAAAATCCGGTCATCAACAGGATCGTTCTTGAGGGCAACAAGCGTCTGAAGAGCGACAAGATCAGCCCGGAAATCCAGCTCAAGCCGCGCGAAATCTTTACGCGATCGAAGGTCCGTGCCGACGTCGACCGGATCATCGAACTGTACAAGCGGCAGGGTCGGTTCGCGGCCCGCGTCGAGCCCAAGATCGTCCAGCTCGATCAGAACCGGGTCGACCTGATTTTCGAAATCTACGAAGGGCCGGTCTCCAAGGTTCGGAAGATCAACGTCATCGG
>JBDZVP010000074.1:0-9806 GCA_040255765.1 Sphingomonadales bacterium
GTCTGCGCGCTCGCGCCAACACCAATCGCGGCGAGTCCCGCCGCGCCTGCAAATAACCAGCTTTTCACGAAAATTCCCCCAGACCCCACTTCGGCACGGTTACAGTTTGCCGAGAAGGCTATTGGAAAACAAGGGCATGGCTTGGCTCCGCCAATGGCGGTTGCTAGGCGCGCGGCAATGACCAGCCTCCTTCCCGAATGGGCGCCGCACGAGGCCGTGTGGATCGGCTTCCCCTCCGACCCCGAATTGTGGCTGGCGGACCTGAAGCCGGCGCAGCGCGAAGTCGCTGCGTTCGCAGCAGCGGTTCACGCAGGCGGCAAGGGCGAGCAGGTGTGGCTGGTCGCGAGCCATGCAGACGCTGCCGCGGTCGCCCGCGACCTCGCGCCCTTTGCCAAGGTCGTGGTGGAGCCGTTCGGCGACATCTGGCTCCGGGACACCGGCCCCATCGTACTTGGCTCGGGCAAGCAGCGGCGAGCGCAAGGTTTCCGCTTCAACGGCTGGGGCGGGAAGTACGAGCTGGCCGGCGACGATTCGATCGGGGAGCGGATCGCAGATCACGCCGCCCTCCCCTATTCCCAGGCCGGGTGGATCCTGGAAGGCGGCGCGATCGACCATGACGGCTCCGGAACCGTTGTCACCACCGAACAGTGCCTGCTCAATCCCAACCGCAATTCGAAGCTGTCGCGCGCCGATGTCGAAGAGGCTCTCTTGCGCGACCTCGGCTTCGAGCGGGTCGTCTGGCTCGGCGACGGGCTGGCCAACGACCATACCGACGGCCATGTCGACAACCTCGCCCGATTCGTCGCGCCGGGCCGAATTGCGATCCCGACTCCGGCGAAAGACGATCCGAACGCTGCCGTCTATCGCGACGCCGCGCGGCGGCTTCGCGAAGCCCGGCTCGACATCGTCAACCTGCCCTCCCCCGGAACGGTTCGGAACGAGGACGGCGACGTCGTCCCCGCGAGCTATATGAATTTCTACATCGGCAACGCCGCGGTCGTGGTGCCGCAATACGGCGCCGCCAATGATGCGGCCGCGATCCACGCGATCCAGGCGTTGTTCCCCGGCCGCGTTGCAATCGGGCTTCGCGCCGACCACATCCTCACCGGGGGCGGAAGCTTCCACTGCATCTCGCAACAGGTCCCGGAATGAGCAAGATCACCGTCGCTGCACTGCAGCTCGCCTTCACGGATGACACGAGCGCGAACATCCGCGAAGTGTCGGAACTGGTGCGCGAAGCGCATTCGCGCGGCGCCGAGGTCGTGCTTCCGCCCGAGCTGTTCGAAGGGCCGTACTTTTGCCGGGTCGAGGACGAGAGCCTGTTCGCGACTGCAAAGCCGACCGCCGAGCATCCGTCCGTGCTGGCGATGCAGAAGCTCGCCGAAGAGCTGAAGATCTGGATCCCGACCAGCTTCTTCGAGGCGGAGGGACCGCACCATTACAACAGCCTCGCGATGATCGGGCCGGATGGAAAGATCGCCGGCGTCTATCGCAAGAGCCACATTCCCGACGGGCCGGGTTACGAGGAGAAATTCTATTTCCGCCCCGGCAACACGGGATTCAAGGTCTGGCCGGGGCCGGAGAAGTCGACGCTAGGCGTCGGGGTGTGCTGGGACCAATGGTACCCGGAGACCGCGCGAGCGATGATGCTGATGGGCGCCGACATCCTCTTCTATCCGACCGCGATCGGAACCGAGCCGCACGACCCCGACCTCGACACGTCGAGGCTGTGGCGAAGGGCGATGATCGGCCACGCCGTGTCGAATGTCGTTCCCGTCGTCGCCGCCAACCGCATTGGCACCGAGCATGGCCAGCGTTTCTACGGCCACAGCTTCATCTGCGACGAACGCGGCGACATGCTGGCGGAGTTCGGCGCGGAGGAGACGGGGGCGCTTGTCGCAACCCTCGACCTCACCGCCGCAAAGAAGCACCGCGCCGCTTTCGGTTTCTTCCGCGACCGCCGACCGGAGCTTTACGGGCGGCTCACCGAGGACATTTGAGCTCGAGCGCCCGCTCGAACACCGCCTCGAACATGTCCGCTGTCAGCCTACCGGTGTTCGTGTTCTGCCGCGAGCAATGGTAGGTCGAGAGCAGCACCCGGCCATCCGGAGCGACCGCTTCCGCTCCATGTGAGAATTTCGCTTTCGGCCACAGGCCGATGATCCGCGCCGTCGCGACATGGGCGATCTGCCCCAGCGCGACGACGACCCTGACGTTCGGCAAACTCGCGAGCGCTGCTTCGAGATAATGGCCGCAGGTTGCGACTTCCTCGGGAGTCGGCTTGTTGGCAGGCGGAAGGCATTTGACCGCATTGACGATCACCGTCCCTATTAGCCGCAACCCGTCGCCCCGTTCGCCGCGATATTCGCCATCAGCGATGCCGAGCTTGAGTAAGGTGGGGTAGAGGAAATCGCCCGATGCATCGCCGGTGAATGCTCGGCCGGTGCGGTTCGCGCCTTTCCGGCCGGGCGCCAGGCCAACAATCGCCAGCCAGGCATCCGCCTCGCCGAACGCGGGCACCGGCGCGTTCCACCAGTCGGGGTGCTCCATCCGAAGCTCCTCGCGCAGCCGTACCAGGCGAGGGCACAGGGGGCAGTCGCGCGGCGCCTCTGCCTTTGGGATCGGCGACAAATCGGCGGGGCTGGCGAATGCCATTCCTCTGCACTAGGCGAGCGCGGGTGGAAGGCGCAACGCAGCTCTACGCAATCGCGATCGGGTCGAACCGGCGACATGGGCGCTACGGACGGCCGCCCCAGGTGGTCGAGCAGGCGATTGCCCGCCTCGACCAGGACTTCGGCCTGTTCGACGCCTCCCCGATCCTGCTGAACCGCGCGATGGGCGGAGCGGGACGGGACTTCGCGAACGCCGTCGCACTGATCGAAAGTGCCCTCGACCCGCCGGAAATGCTTCGCCGCCTGAAGGCGCTTGAGCGCGAGTTCGGCCGCCGCCGCGGGCGCCGCTGGGCAGCGCGAGTGCTCGACCTCGACATCGTCGACTGGAGCGGGGGCAAGTGGCGGGCTCGACGGTTGAAAGTGCCGCACTCCGCCGCCTCTACCCGCGAGTTCGTGATCGAGCCGCTCGCCGCGATCGCCCCTGGCTGGAAGCTCCATCCGCCGCTGACCGCCCGCCATCATGCGCATCGCCTTGCCCGCAGGCGCCCGCGTCTGTAACGGCACGCGCTGGCAAGGGCCCTTAGCTCAGTCGGTAGAGCAACTGACTTTTAATCAGTAGGTCGCTGGTTCGAATCCAGCAGGGCTCACCAGCCGCAGACCGCGCCGGTCGACGGCCTGGCTTATCGTGCCGCCATCAGCACCTGCGGAAGGCTGCCGGTCTCCGGCAGGATCACCCGCAGCTTCTTGCTGGCGAAATCGATCGACACCTTCTTGAACGCCCGGAGCGCGTTCATCCCGAGGAGCAGCGCCGGGCGGTTGCCCAGCCCAAGCTTCTCGAACGTGTGCGCATCGGCGAAAACCACCGCGAGATTGGCGAGGTTGACGTCACCGACCTCGAGTCGCTTCACGAACGTATATTCGCCCTGGAGCATCTCACCGGTAACCGACTGCAGGCCGACCTCCCCGGTGCTCCTGACCAGGCCGGCGTTGCCGAGGCGGCGGCGAAGCGCTTCATTGCCGATACTGACTTCGGCGCCGGTATCGAGGACGACGGTAACGACGTTGCCGTCGGCAATGGCGTTGGTGACGATCAGCCGGCCGTTCCTGAGCTTCCCGGTGACGACAATCGCGCCGTCCTCTCTCGGCACCTGTTCTTCAGCGGGGACGATCGTCATCACGTTGTTCTGAAAGTCGAACACAACGCGCTGCGAACTCAGCGAGTCGGTGCCCAGGATTCCATCGGCGCCCATGTTGGCCGCCTCGAGGATCGGCGCGTCGACGATCCTGAAACTCTTCTGGCTCAACTTCACGTTGCTGACGGTCGCGGTCTTGACCGTGCTCATCCCGGTCAGCGAATGAAGCGAGGCCACGTCGCTGGTATCCAGCCCAAGCTGGGCGGCCACCGCTGTCGAAATCGCGCTCCTGTCGGCCCCCGTGTCGACCATGAAGCGAAAAGGACCGCTTCCATCGACTGTCACCGGGACCGTCATCCGGTCGGTGACGTCTCGCCGAACCTTGATCTCGTCCGCCTGCGTGGTCGAGTCGACCTGTCCCCGCTGCTGGACGGTGTCGAAGACGTTCATCATGGTTCGCGGCATGTTTTGCGCCAGTGCAGGCGTCGCCGTCAGGCCGGTGAGAATGATGGGGACGAGGGCAGTCGAGCGCATTTTTTATGTGCCTCCTGCCCCAGGTTACACTGTCGCGTAACTGAGCGCCAAAGATTTCGGACGGTAACTACTGGCCGAATTCATAACTTCTGGCAGCTTCAACTTCGCTCTGCGATTTGCCAGCCTTTGCCTGGTCGAAAAGGGGGAAGCCGCTTGGAAGAAAAACGCCGCCGAAACAGCCACAGCCACAGCCGCAGCCGCAGCCGCAGCCATAGCCACAGGCACCGGCGCTACTGGAAGGGCCTGCTCCGCCAGACGGGGATAATCATCATTATCGCAATTCTCGTCGCGATGGGCTTGTGGATGGCCACCGCCGCCTTCGACATATCGCCGGGCGGCGGAGGGCAACCCGTCAGGCATCATCGTTAGGAACTTCTTAGGCCGCTCCGGCGCAAGTTTTGCGCCGGAATGGCTGGATCATCGAATGACTGAAGAAGTGTCAGTCACGACCTTTGTCATGGGCGAGCGCCTTCCGTGGCCGGACGAAATGCCGGTTTCGGAAGGAGCCGGCCCGTTCGACGATGGAGTCATCCACAACAGCGGCTTCCGCCAGCGTTGCTCGATCCGCAAGATTTCGGCGCTCGGAGCGACGATCAGGGCGAACGTCCAGAGCGCGCCGGGCGAGGAACTGGCGGTAGAGCTTCCAAGTGGCCAGCGCACTTCGGCGACGGTCGAATGGTCGAGCGGCGGCGAAACCGGGATGCGGTTCGCAAAGCCGATCGACGTTCTGGCGCTAATCAACCGAAACCTGGTCAGCCAGCCGATCGACCGTCGATCGATGCCCCGGGTCGAAATCCGCTGCGGCGCATACATCAAGCGCGGCGAGGAGTTCATCGCGGCAACGATCCGCAACATCTCCGCTCGCGGCTTCCAGCTCGAAGCCGACTCGCTCCCGCCCGTGGGCACCTATGTCTCGCTATTCGTCGAAGGCCTCAACGTCCCGCCCGGAGAGATTGCGTGGCGCAAGGGAAAGCTTGCCGGAATCGAGCTGTTCGAGGAGCTTAGCTGGGCCTCGATCATGCCGTGGATCAGGGAAATCCTTCGAAATCAGGCGCATTGAACCGCCGTTGGTGGTAAAGCCCGGCGGATGAACGACCTAACCGACCTCCGCTTCGACCTCACTCCCCCCACGCAAGAGCAACGCCGCGAGCTGGAAGCCAACCTTAGCGACGAAGAACGCCACGTCCTCCTCGATCATGGGACCGAGGCGCCGTTTTGCGGCGTTTTCGTCAACGAGAAGCGCGCCGGCGATTATGCCTGCCGGCTCTGCGGGCTCCCGCTGTTCCACGGCGGCACCAAGTTCGAGAGCGGGACGGGATGGCCAAGCTTCACCCGGCCCTATTCGGCCGACCATCTGAAGACGATTCGCGACACCAGTCACGGAATGGTCCGGACCGAGATCGTCTGCGCGCGCTGCGGGTCGCACCAGGGCCATGTCTTCCCCGACGGGCCGCCGCCGACGGGTGAGCGCTATTGCATCAATTCGGTGAGCCTCCAGTTCGTGCCCGACGGCGAAAATTTGCCGGACAAGCTCGGCCGTGGATCGCCCGAAGGAGAGCCTGCTCGCGGATGAGTTAAGCCTCCGTCCTTACAATTTGCGGCAACAACCGCTATGTGGGGTCTGCTACTAGTCGCAAATTGACGGTCTCAGAGCGCTTTGCGGCTCCTAATTCCTTCTCTTCGCTTCTCCTAGCACCAGAGGACCGACTGCCGGTCCGACCACAGAAGGAATGCACTATGCCGATCGGCACCGTAAAGTTTTTCAACACCCAGAAGGGCTATGGCTTCATCCAGCCCGAGGACGGCGGACAGGACGCCTTTGTCCACATCAGTGCCGTCGAGCGCGCCGGAATGCAGACGCTCAACCAGAACCAGAAGGTCAGCTACGAGCTTCAGCAGGACCAGCGCGGCAAGACCAGCGCGGTAAACCTGCAGCCGGCCGACTGACACACGGTACCGGACGGGGCCGCTGCCGAAGCGGCGGCCCCGCTCCACATATGACATCACGAAATGGCAAGCATGACTGACAGAGAGACTTATTTGGCCCGAGCCGCTGATGCCCGGGCGCAAGCCGACGCAGCGACTTTGGACAATGTCCGTGATCGCTGCCTTCGTTCCGAGGCCGCATGGGCCGAAATGGCGGCCCGAGCCGAGCGCACCGAAAAGATGCGCCAGACGCTCCTGGCCGACAAAGAAAAGGCCGCGGCGGACGCTGCGGCGGACAGCTAAAAACGAGAACAAGTGAATACGAACAAACGCAAGAACCGGCGGGCGAAGAATCGCCGCCGCAATCCAGCACTTTCCCTCTTCGAGCGCCTAAGCCCGGCAGAAAGCCGCGAAGCCCGAAGGGTCGCCTATGAAGCTGCCCTGGCCATCATCGGCTGAGGCTTAAGGTCACTAAAGTCACGCGGTTTGGCGCCATTTTCCGTGACTTTAGGAAGGCCCGCTGTTGCCCTCCCCGGATAGTCGTCTGCGAGCTTCACGAAATTCAAGGCTACCCGCGACCGCGCGCGTGCGTGCGCGGCATGAATGAGATCCACGGGGTCAAAGAACCGCCCGGCGCGCCAAAGCACCGGGTCCGGAGAGCCAAGCAAACGAATTCCTACATTGGAAGCGGATTGCCAACCGTTGCTATCCCCGCATTGTAATCGTCCGCCATTCGCACTTAACCTAGGCCATGGTCGCGCTTGCAGCGATACTCGCCGTCGCTCTTGCGACTGCCCCACCGGACGCAGTCGCGCCTGCCGGCAAGGCATACGCACCAGGCGATTTTGCCGAGTTGCAACGGGTTCGCGCCCAGTTGGAAACGCCGAGCCAGTATCCGCGACTGCTCAACTCGGAGGTCGTCGCGAACGCAATGACCTATCCGGACGCCTCCATCGAGAAGGAGGAGCAAGGGTGGACCATCACATGGCTGCTCCTCGGTCCAACGGGGGACATTGAGCGATGTGGAGTGATAACAAGCTCCGGGTCGCCGCTGCTCGATTCCAGGGCCTGCGAAATCCTGATCGCGACGGCACAATTCTACCCGGCGAAAGATGCGAGCGGCAAAGGTATCCCAAGCATCTTCCAGCAGCGGGTCCAGTGGAAGATCGCCGACGATCCCGATGAGAAGCTCCTGGCCGAAGGTCGAGCGCTTGCAGAGCTGAAGAAGACGCTCCCGAAAACGGGAAGATCGGCGAAGCTGCTGAACAACGGCGAAATCGCCGGCGCAATGGACTATCCGCTCGAGGCGCTTCGCAATTCCGCTGAAGGCGTGGTTCAGGCGCTCTTGCTTGTCGGGACCGACGGCCGTGTCGAGCGCTGTGGAATCGAGGCCAGCTCAGGCTTCGGAAGCCTCGATACCCAGACCTGCAACCTGCTCATCGCCCATGCCCAATTTCGGCCGGCGGAGGACCGACGCGGACAACCCACCCAGGGTCTCTATCACCAGAAGATCGTGTGGAAGCTCCAGCAAATGAGTTCCGCAACCGACCATGACGTGGCGAGCAGGGCCAGCCTCATTGTCGGAGCGGACAAATCCGTTCGCGACTGCAAGGCCGAGGTGTTCGTCGACGGTACATGGAGCGACGCGACAGAGCAGTTGTGCAAAGATTTGAGGGCGCAGGACAGCGGCCTCGTCGAAACCGTGGCGGAAAAATCCAAAGCGTACGAGCCGCTCGTCGTCTTCGAGACCTGGCACGTGTCGAGCGCCATCCGGCAAATTCCAGACGTCGGGAAGAGCCCGGGAGAGATACTGGTTGGACTTCGCTCCGCAACCGCGACCTATGCCGCGGATGGATCGCGTACCCATTGTGAGCCGGGCGAAAGCGTCGGCTTCCCGGGCATGGGAGAAGACCCGTGCGTGGTCGGCTCGTCGAGCTTTCCGGACCATGTGGAGCCGGCCCCGGGAAAGCCGGAGCGGACGATCCGCTTCCTGACCGCGGTCTATCTGAAGGGTGAACCGAACTAAGCCGCTTCGCGCCTCACCCCGCGCTGACGAACGAATCCAGCACCTTCTTCCGGCCGGCGTGCTCGAAATCGATCTCGAGCTTGTTGCCTTCGATTGCGGCGATGGTGCCCTGGCCGAATTTCTCGTGGAAGACTCGCTGGCCGACCGCGAGGTCGTCGCGGCCCTTGTTGCCGAGGCTGACGGCGGAGGCGCGGGCTTCGATGGGCGGCGAACTATTCCAGCGGCTTGCCCTCACCCCGCTCGCGCGGGAGCGCGAGTCGCCCTCTCCCGAAACGGGCGAGGGGTTGAGTTGGCGCATGCCTCGTTGCCAGCCGGGACCACGGGTGCTCGCGTGGGCGACACGCGCGAAGGGGTCGGCGCGTTCTGACCATTGGGCGCGCCACAGGCTTTCGCCGCCGCTCATGGTGGTTTCCTGCTCGATGTGGGGCTCAGGGAGCTCGGCGACGAAGCGGCTGGGAAGTGAACTGGTCCATTGCCCGTAGATTCGGCGATTGGCCGCGTGGATCACGGTCGAGCGGCGCTTGGCCCGGGTGATCGCCACATAGGCAAGCCGACGCTCCTCCTCCAGCGAGGCGAGGCCGCCTTCGTCGAGCGCCCGCTGCGACGGGAAGATCCCCTCCTCCCATCCCGGCAGATAGACGGTGTCGAACTCCAGCCCCTTGGCCGCGTGGATGGTCATGATGGTGACCTTGTCGCGGTCGCGGTCTTCGTCATTGTCCATCACGAGACTGACGTGCTCGAGGAAGCCGGAGAGGTTGTCATATTCCTCCATCGCGCGGGCGAGCTCGGCGAGGTTTTCGAGGCGGCCGGCGGATTCGGCGGAGCGGTCGGCCTGGAGCATGGCCGTGTAGCCGGATTCTTCGAGGACGATTCTGGCAAGGTCGGCGTGGGTGATGGCCCCTCCACCATTGCCGTCTTCGCGGGAACGGTCCCCCTCCCCACCAGCTTCGCTGGCAGGGAGGAGCGTGCCCGCAGCCATGCTCCTCCATCGAGCGATGTCGGCAATGAAGCGCGCTAGCGAATTGCGGGCGCGGGCCTGGAGCTCGTCCGAATCCAGGAGGCCGGCGGCGGCGATGAGCAGCGGCTGTTGCTGGGCGCGGGCGGCGGCGTGGATCGTCGCCAGCGCCTTGTCGCCGAGCCCGCGCTTGGGCTGGTTGACGATCCGCTCGAACGCCAGGTCGTCTGCCGGCTGGTGGATAAGCCGGAGGTAGGCGAGCGCGTCGCGGATCTCCGCCCGCTCGTAGAAGCGGAAGCCGCCGATGATCTGATACGGCAGGCCGATCGCGATGAATCGCTCCTCGAACTCGCGGGTCTGGAACTGGGCGCGGACGAGGATTGCAATCTCGGAGAGCGGCTTTCCGCGCGCTTGCATCCCCTCGATTTCCTCGCCGACCCGGCGGGCCTCCTCAGGCCCGTCCCAGACGCCGATGACGCGGACCTTCTCGCCCTCTCCCGCGTCTGTCCAGAGCGTCTTGCCGAGCCGGCCAGCGTTGTTGGCGATGACTCCGTCGGCGGCGGAGAGGATGTGGCTGGTCGAGCGGTAATTCTGCTCCAGCCGGATGATCTTGGCGCCGG
>JBDZVP010000075.1:0-9693 GCA_040255765.1 Sphingomonadales bacterium
CCGCTCACCGGCAGGAACGTCGTCGACATGATCATCACCGACCTCGCGGTCTTCCAGAGGCCGGACCACGACAGCCCCTTCAAGCTGATCGAGCTGGCCCCGGGCGTGACGAAGGAAGAGGTGCGGGAAAAGACGACGGCGAGCTACGTCGACTGACATGAGGCTTCCGGAGGCTTTCACTCCGAAGCTCGTCACCGTTTTCCGCGAAGGCTATCGAGCGCCCGACGTTCGGGCCGACGCCATTGCCGGCCTGACCGTTGCAATCGTCGCCTTGCCGCTGGCGATGGCGCTTGGAATCGCAAGCGGAGCAAGTCCGCGCGAAGGGCTCGTCACGGCGATCATCGCCGGTTTCCTGATTTCGGCGCTGGGCGGGTCGCGGGTCCAGATCGGTGGCCCCACCGGCGCTTTTGTCGTCATTGTCGCCGGAGTCATTGCCGCCCACGGCTTCGACGGGTTGATCCTCGCCACATTGCTTGCCGGGGTTATCCTCATTGTCGCGGGCTATTCGGGCGTTGGGCGCCTGATGCGCTACGTGCCGATGCCGGTCGTCACCGGGTTCACGGCAGGAATCGCGGTCATCATCGCCTCCAGCCAGATCGGCGATTTCCTAGGGCTAAGCACGGGACCGGTCCCAGCCGAATTCGTCGAGAAATGGGCGGCTTACGGACGCGCGCTGCTGACCATCAACTGGATGGCGCTTGCCGTCGGTGCGGGAACGCTGGGCGCGATCATCATCCTGAAGGGTATCGCGCCCAAATGGCCCGGTTACCTGATCGCGATTCTCGGAGCCACGGCGCTCGCGTCCCTATTGGGGCTTCCGGTCGAAACCGTCGGCGACCGCTTCCACTCGATGGCGACCGGGGTGCCGCTGCCCCGGATGCCCCAATTCTCCTGGCCGATGCTGCACGAGGTCTTGCCGAGCGCCTTCGTCATCGCGTTTCTCGCCGGTATCGAGGCACTTCTGTCCGCGACCGTCGCGGACGGAATGACGGGGCGCCGTCATCGCTCCGGCCAGGAACTGGTCGGAATGGGCGTCGCGAACATCGCTTCCGGCTTTTTCGGCGGCCTACCCGCAACCGGCGCAATCGCTCGCACCGCGACCAACATCCGCGCCGGCGGCCGCTCGCCGATGGCGGGGATGTTCCACGCGCTGTTCCTGCTCGTCTTCACATTGGTTGCCGGACGCTGGCTCGCGCTGGTGCCGATGACGGCGCTCGCCGCGGTTTTGCTGATGGTCGCCTGGGGGATGAGCGAATATGACCGTTTCGTCGCGCTTCTCCGCACTGATCTTGGCGAACGCGCTCTCCTCCTGCTGACGTTCCTTCTCACCGTTTTCGTCGACCTGACGGTTGCGATCGGAGTGGGGGTCACGCTCGCGGCGCTTTTGTTCATGATGCGGATGAGCGAGACCGCGGGGCTGGTGGCGATGAACGCGGAGGAGGAGCCGGCCTTGCGCGACCAGCTCCCCGAGGGAGTCGAGGTTTTTCGCTTCACCGGGCCGATTTTCTTTGGGGTCGCCAGCGAAATGCTCGACGCACTCCGCCGATCCGGCCAGAGTCCGCGGGCAATCATCCTTCGAATGGAAGAAGTCCCCTACGTCGATGCGACCGGCGCCAACGCACTCGCGACATTCACGAGGCAAGCAAAGAACTCCGGAACGGAAGTCTGGCTGGCCGGGCTGAACGAACAGCCGCTCGAGTTCCTCGCGAAGTCCGAACCGCGCTTTGCCGGAGCGCGGCGTGCATCGAGCTGGGCCGCGGCCCTGAAGCGGCTGGCGAAGTAACAGGCTTGCGCCGCGAGTCGTGAAAGGCGAAGATTCACCGCGTGGGGGATCTTCCGCATCCGGCGTCGGCGCTCGTCGCTCAATGGAGCAGCTATCTCGCGCATGACCGGCGGCGATCGGCCCATACGGTGCGCGCTTATGTCGGGACAGCGCACCGGCTGATCGATTTCCTCGGGCAATATCGCGGCGAGCTGATCCAGCCGGCCGGGCTTACGGGCATCAGCGCCGCCGACTTGCGCGCTTTCCTCGCGGCGCGCCGGGCGTCGGGACTTGGCGCCTCATCGGCCGCGCGGGAATTGTCAGGGGTTCGCGCGTTCCTCGCTTTTGCCGCCGAGCAGCAGGGAAAAGCTCCGGCGGTCCCGCGGACACGCGCTCCGCGGCGTCCGAAAACGCTCCCGCGTCCAGCCGCTCCGGACGAGGCGATCGCGCTCGCGGAAGATGCCGGAGCGTTCGCATCGGAACCGTGGATCGGCGCCCGCGACTTAGCAATCCTGTTACTTCTCTACGGCTCCGGCCTGCGGGTATCGGAAGCACTTTCGCTCACCGCTCGCGATTTGCCGATGGGCGAGGCGATCCGGGTTACCGGCAAGCGCTCCAAGACCCGGATCGTGCCGGTCGTCAAAGCGGTTCGCGAGGCGATCGGCGAGTATCTTCGCTTGTGCCCATATGCGGTTTCGGATGGATCGCCGTTGTTTCTCGGCGCTCGCGGAGGCCCCCTGAGTGCCGACCTGGTTCGCCGGGCCGTGCGCGCGGCGCGGGTCCGGCTGGGCTTGCCGGAGACTTTGACGCCGCATGCGCTCAGGCACAGTTTTGCAACGCACCTGCTCGCACGCGGCGCCGATTTGCGGTCGCTCCAGGAGCTCCTCGGACACGCGAGCCTGTCGTCGACGCAAATCTATACGGAGGTGGACGCGGCGCATCTTCTCGACGTCTATCGCCACGCCCACCCCAGAGCCTAGCCGCGAACAAACCTCACAGTGGGGAAGCGAAGCCTCTCCGCGGCTCGACGCCTTTGGCAGGGCCGCCGTAAAGCAATTCGATAGGTCCGCTCCGAAACGGAGGAGATCGCCTCAGCGCTTGGCGAGCCGCCGTTCGATGGCCTTCCAGATCAGCGCCGGGGTGTCGGTGCCGTTGAACTGGTCGATCGAGACGATTCCGGTCGGCGAAGTGACGTTGATTTCGGTCAGCCATTGGCCGCCGATCACATCGATCCCGACGAAGATCAGGCCCCGCGCTTTGAGTTCCGGCCCCAAGGTCGCGCAGATTTCCTGCTCGCGCTCGGTTAGCTCGGCCTTCTTGCCGGTTCCCCCGACCGCGAGGTTGGACCGAATCTCGCCCTCTCCGGGAACCCGGTTGACCGCTCCGGCGACTTCGCCGTCGACGAGGACGATCCGCTTGTCGCCTTTCGCAATCTCCGAGAGGAATTTCTGGATGACGTGCGGCTCGCGATAGGTGCGGTTGAAGACTTCCATCAGCGAAGCGAGATTGCGACCGTCTGGGCCGATCCGGAATACGGAGCCGCCGGCGAATCCGTGAAGCGGCTTGATGACGATATCGCCATGCTCGGCGAGGAATTTGCGCGCCAGTCCGAGCGAGCGGGTGATCGCCGTCGGTGGCATGAACTGCGGGAAATCGAGCACCCAGATTTTCTCCGGCGCATTGCGGACGCTTGCCGGATTGTTGACGACCAGAGTCTCGCCCTCGATCCGCTCCAGGAGGTGCGTCGCGGTGATGTAGCCGAGGTCGAACGGCGGGTCCTGCCGCATCAGCACGACGTCGACATCGCGGCCGAGATCGAGGAGCCGATGCTCGCCGAACCTGTAATGATCGCCGGCGACGCGCTGGACCGTCACCGGATGGCCCATCGTCCACAGCCGCCCTTCGGCCCAGCTCAGGTCTTCCGGCGAATAATGGAAGAGTTCGTGCCCGAGTTCCTGCGCCTTGAGCATGATCGCGAAGGTCGAATCGCCGGCGATGTTGATCCGCTCGATCGGGTCCATCTGAACGGCGACACGCAAGGGCATGAAAGCGCGCCTATCATCCTTCCCAGACATTGGCCAAGTGGCGCGGCAGCTTTCCGGGCACGATGAACAAGGCGTCGATCCGCACCGCGTCGCCGTCGCGCATATATTTGGGCGTCAGCCGCTCTGCCGCAGCGGCCACGCGGCGCAGCCGGTAGCGGTCGAGCGAGAAGGCCGCGGCCTGCTCGGTCGCCCGCGCCTTCACCTCGATGAACGCTAGCGTCTGCCCACGCCGAGCCACGATATCCACCTCGCCACCCGGGACACGGGCGCGGCGGGCAAGGATGCGCCAGCCCTTCAGCCGCAAATACCAGCAAGCCAGGGTCTCGGCCCCCCGGCCGCGCTGTTCAGCCTCGTGCCGGTTCACTTCTGCGAGAGCTCAAGGGCGCGGGCGTAGGCGCGTTTTCGCGGAATCCCCAGCCTGTGCGCCACATCGGCCGCCGCCCGCGAAGGCGACATTTCGACCATCGCGTCCTGCAGCATCCGGTCGAGATCGTCGTCGGCCACCACTTCGCGTTGCAGCGGAGGCCCGACGACCACGACGATTTCACCCTTCGGAACGGCTTCGGCGTAGCGGTCCGCAAGCTCGGGCAGCGTCCCCGTCACGCATTCTTCGTGAAGCTTGGTCAATTCGCGGGCCACAGCCGCATCGCGAGAACCGAGCTGCGCGGCCAGCGCTTCCAGAGTTGCCCCAAGGCGCGACCCGCTTTCGTACAATATGACGGTCGCTTTCACGCCAGCGATTTCGGCAATCGCATCCTCGCGTGCCTTCGCCTTGGCCGGTAGAAAGCCGAGGAACAGGAAACGGTCGGTCGGGAGGCCGGCAATGCTGAGCCCCGCGATCGCCGCGCACGGCCCGGGAACGGTCCTGACCTCGTGCCCCGCCTGGCGCGCCGAGCGAACCAGCTTGTATCCGGGATCGGAGACCAGCGGGGTGCCGGCATCGCTAACCAACGCGACCGCATCGGTGCCGAGCCTGGTGACGATCGCCTCACGATCGGCGTCGCTCGAATGGTCGTCGTACCTCCGCATCGGCGCTTTCGCACCGGCATGGGCGAGCAATTTGCCCGAGACTCGGGTGTCCTCGGCAAGGACAAGGCTGGCCTTGCGCAATGTGTCCGCGGCGCGCGGAGACAAGTCGCCCAGGTTCCCGATCGGAGTGGCAACGATATAGAGTCCCGGCTCCAGCGGCTTTTCCATTCCCCACAGTGGCACCGCGACGAGCGGCAGCGCAAGCGCTTGAACGGGCGGCCCATTAGAGGCACTCTCCCGCGCATCATCATGCTTCAAAGGGGAGTCGCCTGATGATCGCGATTGCAGCTGTGCTTATGCTTGTCACGGCCGATTCCAACGCCGCGCTCGTCCGCAGTTTCAACGATTGCCTGAAGACCGCCAGCAGCAGGGCCCGGGCTCAAAATACTCCGGTGGACGGTTTCGACGCCTCCATCCGGGCAGCTTGCGCTTCCGTCGAGCAGCCATTCCGTGAATCGCTCGTGAAGCTCGATATGCAACATGGAATGTCGCGCAAGGAGGCCGAGGCGGACGCGGACTGGACCGTGAACGATTATTATGCGGAGCGGCTCGAGAATTATAAGAGCGAAGCCGGTTCGGCGCAGCCGAAGTCCGCCAAGACGGCCGAGTCCGATCGGCCCAAATAGTCAGGCCGCGATTTCGGCAAGGATGCGATCGAGCAAGAGGCGGCCGGCCGGGGTCGCCGTGACTCGCTCGCGCTCGCTAACGAGGTGGCCGCTCCCAACCAGCCGCTCGATCCGCCTGCGGTTCGCTACCGGCACTCCGAACCTTCGCTCGATTGCCGCGATGTCGATTCCCTCGCTCAGGCGAAGGCCCATTACCAGCGCCTCGTCGGCGGCTTCGCGAGGCGTGAGGGCTACTTCTTCGGAAATGGAGTGGCCGTTCCGGCGGCCGGCTGAAAGGAAATTTTCCGGCTTGCGATGGCGGACGGTCCGCTTGCCGAGGCGGCGGCCGTGGGCGCCCGGCCCGATCCCCGCATAATCGCCATAGCGCCAGTAGGTTAGGTTGTGCCGGCTCTCCGCGCCGGGCGCGGCGTGGTTGCTGATCTCGTAAGCCGGCAAGCCGGCGGCTGACGTGAGCGCATCGGTCAATTCGTAGAGCGTGGCGGCGATGTCGCTATCGAGTGGTTCGAAATCATGGCGGGCGACCATGCTCGCGAAGCGTGTCCCCGGCTCGATGGTGAGCTGGTAGAGCGACAGATGGGACGTGCCGAGCGAAAGGGCTCGTTCGAGGCTCCTTCGCCAGCCTTCTTCGGTGTCGCCGGGCAAAGCGTAAATCAGGTCGAAGCTGACGCGTTCGAAATTCTCCTGGGCGATTTCGAGTGCTGCCAGGCCTTCGCTCGCCGAGTGTGCCCGCCCCAGAAAGCGCAACGCCTCGTCGTCGAAGCTCTGCAAGCCGAGCGAGAGCCGGTTCACCCCCGCCAGGGACAAATCGGCGAAGCGCGCCGCCTCGACCGAATTCGGATTGGCTTCCAGGGTGATCTCGATGTCCTTGTCTGCCAGCCAATGCTGGCGAGCGGATTCGATCAGCGCGGCGACGCTTTCGGGTTCCATCAGCGACGGCGTTCCGCCGCCGAAGAAGATCGAGGTCAGCTTGCGGCCGGGAAGCAGCCGGGCCTCATGCTCGAGGTCGGCGAGAAGCGCCTCGCGCCATTCGTCCGGGTCGATGCTCGAGCGGACGTGGCTGTTGAAGTCGCAATAGGGGCATTTGGAGACGCAAAACGGCCAGTGGACATAGAGGGCTAAGCTCCCCTCCCCTTGAGGGGAGGAGCCGGGGGTGGGGAAGTCGAGGCTTGCCGGCTCCACCCCAACCCCGCCCCCGAAGGGGAGGGGAATAGTCATCGCTTCAGCGCCATCACCAGCTTGCGGAACGCGTCTGCGCGATGGCTGATCCTGTGCTTCAGCTCCGGGTCCATTTCGCCGAATGTGTGGTCGCGTCCGGCGGGCACGAAGATCGGGTCATAGCCGAAACCTTTGTCGCCCCTTGGCGGCCAGACGAGCGTGCCTTCGACGCGGCCTTCGAACGCCTCGGTCTGCCCATCGGTCGGCCAGGCGAGAGAAAGCGCACAGACGAAATGGGCAGCGGGCGGCGCATCGGGCTCGGTTTCCTGCACCGCGGTCCACACCTTCTCCATCGCCATCAGCCAGTCGCGCTTGCCTTCCGAATCCTCGGCCCAGCGGGCGGAGAAAATGCCCGGCATCCCGTGCAGCGCGTCGACCGCTAGCCCGCTGTCGTCGGCAAGGGCCGGAAGGCCGGACAGGTCCGCGGCCTGCCGCGCCTTCAAATCGGCATTGTCGAGAAAGGTGTTGCCGGTCTCGTCCGGCTCGGGAAGATCGAGCTCTTCGGCGCCGACGCAGGCAATCCCCAGCGGCTCTATCAGGGCGGCGATCTCCCGGAGCTTGCCGGGATTGTGGGTCGCGATGACCAGCTTGTCGCCGATTTCCCTCATTTGCCCGCCGCCTTAAGCTGCGCTTCGAAAATCTCGCCGCAACCGATCCGGGCGAGCCGGAGCATGCGCAAAAGCAGCTCCTCGTCATAGCATTCGCCCTCGGCGGTGACCTGGGCTTCGACGATGCTTCCGTCGGCGGTGAGGACGAAATTGCCGTCGCAGCCGGCGCTGCTGTCCTCGTCATAATCGAGGTCGAGGACCGCAGTGCCCTGGAACACCCCGCAGCTGACCGCCGCGACCTGGGTTTCGATGGGGTCTTCGGCGAGCGCCTTCGACGCCAGCAGCTTGTCGACCGCGATCCGGAGAGCGACCCATGCTCCCGAAATCGACGCGGTTCGGGTGCCTCCGTCGGCTTGGATCACGTCGCAGTCGAGGACGATCTGACGCTCCCCGAGCTTCTTGAGGTCGACCACGGCACGCAAGCTGCGACCGATCAGCCGCTGGATTTCCTGAGTCCGGCCCGACTGCTTGCCCTTGGCCGCCTCGCGGGCGCCGCGCGTGTGTGTCGCCCTAGGGAGCATTCCATATTCGGCGGTGACCCAGCCCTGGCCCTTTCCGCGAAGGAAAGGCGGGACCTTGTCCTCGACCGAAGCAGTGACCAGAACCCTGGTATCGCCGAAGCTGACCAGCACGGAGCCTTCGGCATGGCGGGTGAAGTTCGGCTCGAAAGCGATGGTACGCATCTGATCGGGGGCGCGGCCGGAGGGGCGCATGATAACTCCTTGGAATTGGTACTGCTGAACGGGCGTCCCTAGACCGGTGGGCCCGGCAATCCTAGATGCGCGTCCATGAGCGGTGAGATCAGCGAGCTGACCGATCGCATGCGCGAGATCTTCGGTCTCGTGGTCGAAGCCTATCTCGATCGCGGGTTGCCGGTCGGGTCGAAGGCGCTGACCGGAAGCATCGGCCTGTCGCCAGCTTCGATCCGCGGCGTGATGCAGGAGCTGGAAGAGCGCGGGCTTCTCACCCATCCGCACACGTCCGCCGGGCGAATTCCGACCGAGAGCGGGCTTCGCCTGTTCGTCGACGGGATCATGCAGGCGTCCGTTCCCGACCCGAGGGAGCGGGCCGAGATCGAGCGGCAGATCGGCCGCGACCAGCCGATCGAGGATGCGCTCGCCGCTGCGACGGCTGCACTGTCGGGGCTCAGCCAGGCGGCCGGCGTGGTGCTGGCCCCGAAGCGGGAAATGCGGCTGAAGCAGTTCAGCCTGGTGCCGCTGGCCCGCGACCGCGCGCTTGCAGTGCTGGTCGGCACCGACGGCAATGTCGAGAACCGCGTCGTCCCCATCGATTCCGGAACCTCGCCGAGTGCGTTGGAGCAGGTCACCAATTTCGTGAACGCCCGGCTCTCCGGGATGACGCTGGCCGAAGCCGAGGCGCGCCTTCGGCAGGAAATCCGCGAACAGAAGGACGCGATCGACGCCGCCGCCGCCGAATTGGTCGCCTCGGGCCTTGCCGCCTGGTCTCAGGACCACAGCCGCCGGCCGGTGTTGATCGTCCGGGGGCAGGCAAACCTGATCGACGAGGAAGCGGCCGCCGATCTCGAACGCGTCCGCCGGCTCCTCGACGAGCTGGAGGACCGGCAGGAAATCGTCCAGCTGCTCGAAAGCGCCCGAGATGCCCCCGGTTGCCGGATCTTCATCGGGAGCGAGAACCGCATGTTCGCGCTTTCCGGATCCTCCGTCATCGCCGCTCCCTATCGTGGGAGCCATGGGGATGTTGTCGGCGTTGTCGGGGTGATCGGGCCCACTCGGTTGAACTATGCACGCGTGGTCCCCATGGTGGATTTCACCGCGAAAGCGCTAACGAGATTGATCGGATGATGCAGCACCAAGACGACTATCCCGAGCCCGATGAGGGCGAGCCTTTGGACAATGCGGAACAAGCGGACGACATCCGCAGGGAAACCGCCGACCACGCGCCCGAGGTCGCCGAGCACGACCGGATCACCGAGCTTGAACAGGCGCTGGAGGAGGCGAACAGCAAGGCGCTCTATGCCGCCGCCGAGGTGCAGAACGTCCGCCGCCGGCTGGAGGCCGAAAAAACGCAGGCGGCATCCTATGCGTCGGCGACGTTCGCCCGCGACATGCTGGCGATCAAGGACCATCTCGACCGGGCACTGGCCGCGGTGACCGACGAGCTCCGGAACGACAAGATCGCGAGCAGTTTCCTTGCCGGGATCGAATCGACCGCTCGCGAGCTGGATGCCGTGTTCCAGAGGAACGGGGTCGCCCGGATCGAAGCGCTCGGCCAGGAACTCGACCCCCACCGGCACCAGGCGATGATGGAAATCCCGACCGACAAGGCCGAGCCGGGGACCATCGTCGAGGAAATGCAGCCCGGGTACATGCTCAAGGACCGTCTGCTGAGGCCGGCGATGGTGGGGGTGGCGAAAAAGCCGTAGAGGC
>JBDZVP010000006.1:0-19728 GCA_040255765.1 Sphingomonadales bacterium
CATCACAGCGAGCATCTCGGCCATATCCTCGCGCCGATGCAGTATCTCCAGCGCACATATCCCGACGCGAAGTGGTAAAGTGAGCGCCCGTTTCCACCCGCTTCGAGTTGCCGAGATCGTGCCCGAGACATCGGACGCGAACTCGATCCGGTTCGAGATTCCCGACGAGCTTCGCGATGTCTTCCAGTTCAAGGCGGGACAGCATCTGACGCTGAAGGCCGACATCGGCGGCGAGGAAGTTCGGCGCAATTATTCGCTCTGCACCGCGCCCGAAGAACGGGACTGGATGGTGACCGTCAAAAGGATCGGCGGCGGGGTCTTCTCCAACTGGGTCGGTGACAAGCTGAAGGCGGGCGACACGGTGGAGGTGATGCCGCCGCACGGCAGCTTCACCACCGAGTTCAACGCGACCGCCAGGCGCCATGTCGTCGGCCTTGCCGGCGGGTCGGGGATTACGCCGGTGATGTCGCTCCTGCGGACACTCCTGAAGTCGGAGCCGGATAGCCGCTTCACTCTTCTGTACGGCAACCGCGATTCTTCCTCGATCATCTTTCTCGAAGAGCTGGCGAAGCTGAAAGACCGCTATCTCGACCGCCTCGAGCTTTATCATTTCCTCGACGCCGAAGAGGGCGAAGTGGAGCTGTTCAACGGAATGCTGAACCGCAAGCGGGTGGACGAGGCGATCGACCATCTGATTGGGGCACCGGAGGCCGTTGCCGACTGGTTCATCTGCGGACCCGGGCCGATGATGGATTCGGCCGAGAGCGCGCTGATCGATCGCGGCATCGATCGGACGAGAATCCACATCGAGCGGTTCACCGCTGACCGTCCGAAAGAGTCGCTCGTAAAGGAAATGGCGGACCTTCAGACCAAGGCGGCGGGGCTCACCGTTTCGGTCACTCTCGATGGGCGCACCCGGAAGGTCGCGTTCACCGAAGGGAATATCCTCGACAGCGCGCGCGCCGCGGGGCTTCCGGCGCCCTTCGCCTGCAAGGCGGGCGTGTGCGCGACCTGCCGAGCGAAAGTGATCAGCGGCAAGGTGGAAATGGCTGCGCGCTACGGGCTCACCGACGAGGAGGTCGCCGACGGCTATGTGCTCACCTGCCAGTCGGTGCCGGCGGGCGAGGGCGTGGCGGTCGATTACGACGCTTGAGCCTTTTGCGCGGCTGCCGGTTTGCGGCTAAGCCGCTCGCATGTTGGACACACCCGAACTCCGTACTCGCTCGATCGGCGATCTCGATCCGATCAAGAGCGATTCGCTCCTCGCCCTGATCGACCTTGCGAACGCCGATAAGCGGCCCGAAAAGATCGACGTCGGAGTCGGCGTTTATCGCGACAGCGCCGGCAACACGCCAATCCTGAAAGTCGTCAAGGAAGCCGAGCGCCGGCTTTGGGAACGGCAGGAGACCAAGTCCTACATCGGCGGGCGAGGGGACATTCGTTTCGCCGAGCTCCTTCGGCCGATCCTGCTTGGGGAGCATGCAAGCGACGACCGGATCGCGGGGATCCAGACGCCCGGCGGCTGCGGCGCCCTCACACTGGCCTTCCACCTGATCCATGCGGCCAATCCCGATGCGCGCGTGTTCATCGGGATGCCGACCTGGCCCAATCACGGGCCGATCGTCCGCGGCGCCCGCCTCGAGGTCGTCGAATATGATTATTACGACCGCGAGACCCATCAGGTTCGCTTCGACGTGATGATGGACTCGCTGCGGTCGGCTCGGCCGGGCGATGTCGCGCTGCTGCACGGCTGCTGTCACAACCCGACCGGCGCCGATTTGTCGCCGCAGCAATGGCTGGAGGTGACCGAGCTGGTCGCGGAACGCGGCCTGATACCGGTGGTCGACATTGCCTACCAGGGATTCGGCGACGGCCTCGCGCCCGACGCCGCCGGGCTTCGCGGGATTCTCGATGCTTGCGAAACCGTGCTGATCGGCCAGAGCTGCGACAAGAATTTCGGAGTCTATCGCGACCGCGTCGGCTCGGTCTGGTTCAAGACCCCGAGCGCCGCCTCGACCGCGACGGCGATGGGCCACGTGCTTCAGATTTCCCGCGAATTCTGGTCGATGCCGCCGGATCATGGAGCGGCAGCCGTCCGGATCGTGCTCGACGAAATGGCAGCGGAGTGGCGAACCGAGCTGGAGGGGATGCGCGAGCGGATCGCGACATTGAGGCAGCGCCTGGCGGCGGCGAACCCGCTGTTCGATTATGTCGGCCGCCAGAAAGGCATGTTCTCGATGCTGCCCGTCACGCCGCAGCAAGTGCTGAAGCTTCGCACCGACCATGCAATCTACATGGCCGATTCGGGCCGCTTCAACATCTGCGGCCTGTCGGACGAGCAGGTCGATCGCTTTGCCTCGGCAGTCCTTGAGGTCATCGGTGGCTGAAGCGGATTTGGCGCGATTTGGCGGAACTGCTGTCGATTGGAGCCGGGTCGCGCGCCTGGTGCTGACTTCGCGCGAGCTCGACCGGATCGAGGAGCAGGAGCTCGTCCCCGCAAAGAAGGTGCTCTACCAATTCTCGGCGCGCGGGCACGACATGGCCCAGGTGCTGCTCGGGCTGCACCTCAAGGATGGCGATGCCGCCTGCGGTTATTACCGGTCGCGGCCGATGCTCTTGTCGCTCGGTGTCGATCTTGCCGATGCGCTGGGCTCCGGGATGGGGCTTGCTGGCGGTTATTCGGACGGCCGCGACATCGGCGTTGTCTTCAACTATCCCAATCCGGGCGGGGCCCACGCGCTTCCGATGTGCGGCGGGGTTGGTGCGCAATATACTCCGGCGGCGGGCTGGGCCCAGGCTGTCACATACAAGAAGGATGTGCTGGGCGAGGGCCCCGATGATGCGATCGCACTCGTGCTCGGGGGCGAAGCGAGCGCTGCGACGGGCGGATTTTGGTCGGCTCTAACCATTGCGACGACGCAACAATTACCTCTGCTCATGTACATCGAGGATAACGGCTACGGGATTTCGGTTCCATCCGAGTATCAGACCCCCGGCAAGGACATTGCGGCGAACCTCGCGAGCTTCCGCGGGCTGACAATCTTCAACGGCGACGGAACCGAGCCCGAGCAGGCTTCGGAGTTGATCGCAAAAGCGGTGGCGCACGTCCGTGAGAACCGGGCGCCGGCGCTTCTTCGCCTGACCGTTCCGCGGCTCGAGGGGCACAGCGCGCAGGACACGCAGGCCTACAAGAGTGAGGCCGAAATCGCCGAGGAATGGTCGCGCGACCCGCTTCCCAAGTTGAAGGCTCATTCCGGGCTCTCGGACGAGGATTGGCAGGCAATCAGCCAGGAAGTTGCGGGCGAGGTTGCTGCAGCTGTCGCGCAAGCGGAGGCGCGCGGCGTCTCCCCGCCGGAGCGGGTCGCGGCGCACGTATTCTTCGACGGAGCGATGCAGAAGGTCGGCGGCGGTGCCGGGCTGAGCCTTGACGGCACCACGGAAGAGCCGAAGCCGGAGGGGCAGCGGATCAACATGGTCACCGCGATCCGCCGAACGCTCGAGCAGGAAATGGAAGCCAATCCCCGTGTGCTGATGTTCGGCGAAGACATCGGGCCGAAGGGCGGCGTTCACGCGGTGACACTCGGGCTTCAGGACAAGTTCGGGCGCGAGCGGGTCTTCGACACTTCGCTCAACGAGGAAGGAATTGTCGGCCGGGCAGTCGGGATGGCGCTTGCCGGACTGATGCCGGTTCCGGAAATCCAGTTCCGCAAATATTCCGAGCCGGCGACCGAGCAGATCCACGATTGCGGGACGATGCGCTGGCGGACGAACAACCGCTTCGCCGCGCCGATGGTGCTCCGGGTTCCCGGCGGCTTCTTCAAGTGCGGCGACCCGTGGCACAGCCAGACCAACGAGGTCGAGTTCGTCCACAATCCCGGCTGGAAGGTCGCGGTGCCGTCCAACGCGGAAGACGCCGCCGGTCTGTTGCGGGCGAGCCTTCGCGGCAACGACCCGGTGATCTTCTTCGAGCATCGCGCGATGTACGACGATTCCTGGGCCCGGCGGCCGTGGCCGGGCGACGATTTCGTTCTGCCGTTCGGAAAGGCGAAAAAGACCCGCGAGGGTGATGACATCACGATCGTTACCTGGGGTGCGATGGTTCCGCGTTGCGAGGCGGCGGCCGAGGGGGTCAGCGCCGACGTCATCGACCTTCGCACCTTGATGCCGTGGGACGAGGATGCGGTGCTGGAGAGCGTCCGGCGCACGCGCCGGTGCCTCATCGTCCACGAAGATTTGCGGACCGGCGGCTTCGGGGCGGAAATCGCGGCGGTTGTCGCGGACGAAGCGTTCCTCGATCTCGATGCGCCAGTCGCACGGGTGACGATGCCGGATATCCCAAGCCCTCATCATCCGAAACTTCTCGACTGGGCCGTGCCTTCCGTTGCGGATATCCGCGCCGAAATCGACCGGCTGGTGGGGTTCTGACGTGATCGAAATTCGGGTGCCCGACGAGCAGGAGGGGACGAAAGCGGTCGTCCGTTCCTGGCTGAAGAAGGTCGGCGACGCGGTCGCCGAGAACGATCCTCTGGTCGAGCTCGAAACCGACAAGGTCACGCAGGAGGTGCCGGCGCCGGTGGCGGGGGTGCTCGCCGAGATCGTTCTCGATACGGACGCCGAGGCGGTGCCGGGTGCAGTGCTCGGGAGGATCGCACCGGGTGAAGGCAAGGCAAAGCCGTTCGTGCCGAGCGAAGTCGAGGCACGTGAACCCCGACGCCCCTCGACTTCGCTCGGGGCGAACGGTGATGTGGAGACCAGGCTCAGTCCCTCGGTCCGCCGCGCGCTTCAGCAGAACGGGATCGATGCGAGCAGGATTGCCGGCACGGGCCGTGACGGACGGATAACTCGCGAAGACGTCGACCGGGCGATTGCGGAAGCGACGGTCGTCGAAGTGCCCGGCAGCGAAGGGACCGCTCAGCCCAGGAATATCCCGCACGACCGGATGCGGCTGAAAATTGCGGAGAACATGGTCCGCGCCGTCTCCGAACAGCCGCACGTAACGGCCGTCTTCGAAGCGGATTTCTCGGCAGTCGCGGCGCACAAGGCGGCGATGGCCGAGCGCGGGGTCAAACTCAGCTACACCGCCTACATCGTCAAGGCGGCAGCCGAGGCGATGGCCGTCGCACCGGCGATCAACGGCCGTTGGCAACAGGGCGGGATCGCGATCTCGCCGACGATCGACATTGGAATCGGCACAGCCCTCGGGGAGAAGGGGCTGGTCGTCCCGGTGGTGAAGGACGCGGGCAGCCTCGGCCTCGAAGAGATCGGCGCCAGGCTCGACGACCTCACCCGCCGGGCCCGTGAAGGGCAGCTCACCGCAGCCGACGTTTCCGGGGGAAGTTTCACCATCTCTAACCACGGCGTTTCGGGGTCGCTTCTGGCGGCGCCCATCATTCTCCATTCCGGGCAGGCAGCGATCCTCGGGATCGGCAAACTCGAAAAGCGCGTGGTGGTCCGCGAGGTCGACGGCGAGGACGCGATGGTGATCCTGCCGATGGCTTATGTGACGCTGACCATCGACCATCGCGTCGTCGACGGCCATCAGACCAATGCCTGGCTGACCCGCTTCGTCGAAATCCTGGAAGGTTGGCCGGCAGCCTAGGTGTTGGTCTCCTCAGGCGGAATGGCGTCGGGGATTTCGGCCGCGCCTTCGGTCTCCACGCAGTGCAGATCCGCTCCGGCGCTGTAGCAGGTCATCGACAGCGACCCCATCGAATAGCCCTTCAGGAACGGTTCCATCACTTCGCCGGACTCGGCGGCGGCGCCCGCTATGTACAGAAGCGGGATGAAATGGTCGGGTGTTGGCACCGCCATCGAATAATCGGGATGGCTGACGACGTTGAGAATTTCGCCGGGATTGGACCGCAGCTGGTCGCGCACTGAATCGTCGAAGCGCTCGGCCCAATCGAAGGCGGAATCCGGCTTGTCCCACTGCACCCGGCGAAGGTTGTGAACCACGTTGCCGCTCGCCAGCACCAGAATGTCGCGGTCGCGGAGGGGCGCCAGCTTGCGACCGAGCTCGACATGATAGTCGAGCGGTTTCAATGCGTTGATCGAGAGTTGGACGACCGGAATGTCGGCATCGGGATAGACGTGAACGAGCACGCTCCAGGTGCCGTGGTCCAGACCCCACTGGTCGCGGTCGAGCCCGCACCAGACCGGTGCGAGCGCATCCGCCACTTCCTGCGCGACATCGGGCGCTCCGGGCGCAGGATATCGAACGGCGAACAGCTCCGGCGGGAAGCCGTAGAAATCGTGGATGGTGCGCGGCTTTTCCATCGCCGTCACGGCGGTCGCGCCGAAGAACCAGTGCGCGGAGACCACGACGATTGCGCGCGGGCGCGGAATCGCCTTGCCGATGCCGCGCCAGCCGCGGGTGAATCCGTTCAGTTCCAGCGTGTTCATCGGGCTTCCGTGGCCGATGAACAAAGCGGGCATTTTCGCCATCGTCAGTCCTCCGTTCGAGACAACGCGATCGCAATCGGTCGGTTCAAGCGCACTCAATCCGGAACAGTGGCGCTGGAGGGACGCTTTTGCATCCGTAATGATTGCGGGACCATGCCGTGGCTAGAGGTGACAAGAAAGCGAACGACCGTGATTTCGTGCGCCGCGCGCTGATCGTCATCGCGCTCGGTTCGCTTTTCCTTCTTCTATGGCAGATTCGCTACGTCCTCCTCCTGTTGTTCGGGGCGGTCGTCATCGCGACTGTCATCCGCGCGATCGCCGATCCGTTCACGGACCGCCTGCGGGTCCCGGGACCTGCTTCGATGCTGATAGCCGTGCTGCTTATCGTCCTGGTTGTCGGTGGCGTTGCCTGGCTGCTTGGAAGCCAGATTGCCGCCCAGACCCAGACGCTCGCGGAGACCCTTCCCGCCGCTTTGAACCGGGTCGACGACTGGCTTGCCGAGCTGGGGCTGGCGCATCCGATTCAGAGCTGGCTGGCCGAGCTTCACACGCACGGAGGCGCGCTGGTTTCCAGGTTCGGGAGCTGGGCTTCCTCGGTGAGCAACGGCATCGCCAACCTTCTGATCGTGTTCTTCGGCGGCATCTTCCTGGCGGCCAAGCCGCGCTTCTATCGGACCGGGGTGATCAAGCTTGTCCCGGCGGAGAGCCGCTCGATCGTGGCCGAGGCGATGGACGAATCCGAGCACGCTCTCCGGCTGTGGCTTCGCGGCCAGCTCGTCGCGATGGTCATCATCGGGGCGATGACCGGCGCCGGCCTGTGGCTGCTGGGGATCGATTCATGGCTGGTACTCGGAATCCTCGCCGGCTTCTTCGAGTTCATTCCCTTCGCAGGTCCGATACTGTCCGCAATCCCGGCGATTCTCATCGCCTTGGTGCAAAGTCCGGAGCTCGCGCTGTGGACCACTCTGATGTACATTTTCGTGCAGCATTCCGAAGCCTATCTGATCCAGCCACTCGTCCAGCAATATGCGGTCGACGTCCCGCCCGTGGTCCTGCTGTTTGCGTTGCTGGCATTCGCGGTGCTGTTCGGAATCCTTGGGGTTTTGTTTGCAGCGCCGCTGACCGTCGTCACCTATGTGATGGTGAAGCGCCTTTACATTCGCGAAGCGCTCGACACGCCGACTCCGATACCGGGTGAAGGCAAGGACTGATCAGACTTCGAGCAGCGCGTAGGCCTTACCGAACGTGTCGCGAAGGACCGGGCGGGCGACGTTGTAGACGGGCGTGCCGCGGACCGTCGCGCCTTCGTAGCTTCCATGATGCGCGTGGCCGTGAACGACGAAGGCGATATTGTCGAAACGATCGAGCGCGTCGGCGAGCCGGGCCGAGCCCAGATACTGGAAAATTTCGATCGGCTCCCCGGCGAGGGTGTCCACAACCGGGGAGTAGTGAAGCACGGCCACGATCTTCTCGGTGCGGAGCGAGCGGAGGGCGTTTTCCAGCTTTCGAGCCTCGTTGTTGGTGACATCGACGAACGCCTTGATCTCCGGCTCTCCAAAGGGCGCGAGCTCGCCACGCCCGAAACCGCCGAGGAACCCCTTCACACCGGCGAAGCCGATCCCGTCGATCTCGTGCGCCTGTTCGTCGAGGATGATCATTCCGGCCTGCCGGAGGATTGCCGCGACGTCTTCGTGGCGGCCGCATTCGTAATCGTGGTTGCCGAGAACACCGAGCACCGGGACGGTGCATTTGGCTATGTCGCCGCCGAGGATTTCAGCTTCGGCCACCTTTCCGAAATTGGTCAGGTCGCCGCACAGGATCAAAGCGTCGGCTTCACTCGAAGCCTGCTCGAAGATCGCCGCATAAGGGGCGACGCTGTCTTCCGTCACGTGGAGGTCGCCAACGGCCGCGATCTTCATGCGTGTTGTTCCGGATATTGTTCCTCGAGATTGCCGGCGGGCTCGGAAAAGCCCCATTCGGCGACGTCGGTGACATAGTCGCGCGGAGAGAAGATCCGGCCTCTGCAAACCTTCATCCCTGGGGGCGGGATGCTGTTCTGGACCTTCACCCGGTCGAGCAATTCGTCGAGCAGCCACTGCGGCACGGAATCGCGCTCGCTTGGATAGATGTAGCGGAAGTTGAGGAGGTGCATCAGGAGCACCTCCCAGTGAAGCTCCATATGATTGAGAAGCCGCCGCCAGTCGATCTCCTCGTGCCGCTTCAGAATCATGTGGGCGACATCGGCGCCGTCGTAGCGATAGCGGTCCTGGACGAACATCTTCGACCAGACGAACTCCGTCGGAGGGACGAGGTGGACCTCGGTTCCGAACAGCTCGGCGCGGGGCGAATTGTCGAACCAGTCCTCGGTGACGTGGGTGGAGGCTGTCGGCATGTTGAAGATCACGTCGACGAAGATCTCGCCCTTGGTGATTCGCGCCAGCCAGCGGTCGTCGACGATTTCGACATCGACGTTCCGGGCTTTGAAGTAGGACAGGATCTTCAGGCAGTCGCCTGCGGTCGCGAACACGTCCACGTCCTTCGTCGGACGGGCGATGCCGGTGTAAAAGGCGAGGGCGTAGGTCCCCGAAAGCAGGAACGGGATTTCCGAAGCCGCGAGCTGGTCGATGACGTCGGTATAGAATTCCTCGCGCCGCCGAGGCGGCTCGTACAGCGACTTTTCGAGTGTGCTGACCTTGTCCATGCGCCGACTGAACGGCGGGTCCGAGCGGCGGGTTCCAGCGAGCGTTAGCGGCGTGCGCGGTCGTAGAGCTTCAGTACCTCACCGACGGGAAGCGCGTCGATATGGCGGCCATTGCCGTCCATTGAGGTTGCGGCGAAGAGGGAGTTGATGGCCGCCTCCTCCGCCGCTTCGACCGCGGCTTCGAACAGGGGCGACATCTCCTCGTTGGGAAGATCGACGATTGCGCTGGGCTTCGCTCGCCGTTCCGGCGTCCGCCGAACGTCGAGATTGGTCGAGAAAGCGACCGCATATTCGCCCGAGCCGTTGGTCATTGGAGAGCCCGTTCGAGCGATTCCGAGAAGACCGCGATGGGCGAGGCGCTCGAGATTGCGATCCGATAGCGGCGCATCCGTCGCGATCACGACGATGCAGGAGCCGTCGCCGCTCTGCTTCGACAACTCGTCCTTCAGATAATATTGGCCGAGCGCCTGGCCGACCGGGACACCCGCGACCTGCAGGACCCCGCCATAATTGGTCTGGACGAGAACGCCGACTGTCCATCCGCCGAGGCTGGCCGGAAGCTTGCGCGAGCTTGTGCCGATTCCGCCTTTCCAGCTGAACGCGATAGTGCCGGTCCCCGCGCCGACCCCGCCTTCCTGGACCGGCCCGGGTTTCGCGGCCTCGATCGCTGCGATTGCGTCGGATGGGCGAACCCGGCGAGCGCGAATATCGTTCAAGGTGCCGTCGTTCGTCTCGCCGACGACGGCGTTGACGGAGCGAACCTGCTCGTTGCCGGGCTGTTTCAGCGTCCATTCGATAGCAGCCGCCGCTGCCTCGGGAACATTGAGGGTGTTTGTAAGAAGGACAGGCGATTCGATCTCGCCAAGCTCCTTGATTTGGGTCGAACCCATGAATTTGCCATATGCGTTCCCGACCGCGAAGCCGGCAGGAACCTTGTTTTGATACAAGTTGCCGCCATGGGGGAGGATCGCAGTCACGCCAGTCCGGACATTTGCGCCTTCGATGATTGTCACTTGGCCGACCTCCACTCCGGCGACGTCCGTGATCGCGTTGAGCGGGCCGGGAGGCAGGATTCCGATGGTGATCCCGACTTCACGGGCGCGGGGCCTGTGATCGGCGGCGTTGGCGGAGGTTGTCACGAAAGCCGCCGCGGCGAGCATGAGAAGGGTTCGCATTGCGCTTTCATCGCGCCCTGCCTTGCCGGGCGCAACCGCCGTCGCTAAGTCGCGGCCCCACGCACCCGTAGCTCAGCTGGATAGAGCGCTGCCCTCCGAAGGCAGAGGCCACAGGTTCGAATCCTGTCGGGTGCGCCATTTCAACCGAGAAATTCGGCAATGGCCTCGTGAAGCTTGCTCCGCGCGGAGCCCACGATCATGCCCACGTGCCCGGAGCCGGCTTGCAGCGCTTCGCCGGCCGGGGCGGTTGCCGCCGGGGTGATCCGATCCGCCGTTGCGGTAATATTCAGCACCGGACAGCGAAGCCTGTCCGTCATCGCCTGTCCGCCCACTCTCCACCTGCCGATGCCAGGAAGATCGCCACCAAACAGGTCCTCGATCAACTCGCGGGCGGTGGGGCACGGCAGAGGCTCTCCGTCGTTGGCCCAGTCCTCAAGCGTGACGAACCGTCGAGCCGCGGCGCTATCGGGATCGGCATTCGCAAAGCTCGCGAACTTGGCAACGGTGCGCTTCGGATCGAGCGACCAGAAGGCGCTTTGAAGCACCTCCATCGGGAGTGCGCCCAACTCGCCGGCCGCGCGCTTCGTGGATTCCCACAGGCGGAGCAGGGAATCGCGCGACGCTGATGGGTAAGCGGAAAAGCGCCACGGCGCGGCCAGAGTGACGACGCGCTCGACCGGCTCGAGATTCGCCGCTGCGATCGCCATCGTTCCGCCGAGGCAATAGCCGATCAGCGCGGGCGGTTCGTCGAGTTCGCCGAGAAGCGGTTGCAGGAGTTCCGTGACATGGGCGCCGAGATCGAGCCGCGCGCGCTCTCGTGCCACGCCCCAGTCCACGAGCAACGCCTGCCTCCCCATTTTAGCGACCGCGTCGGCGAGCGAAACCGTTTCGTCGAGGTCGAGAACGTCGGGCGGGTTGATGAGCGAGGGCACCAGCACCGCCGGCGGCCCATCGCCGCCGCAGTCGCGAAGAGAGGCTGCGCCCGTGCGGGCAATAACTGGCCGCTCCCGTCGCGCCGCGCCTCGCGGCGCGTTCTCATATGCCTTGAGCCCCTCCAGCGCTCTGGCCGCAAGCTCCGGCTCCTGCTCTGAAACCATCCGCACCAATTCAAGGAACAAAGTCAGAGGCCGCGGTGCGCGCCTTTGTTGCACCGCACTATCGGCCTCTGTTACGCTGCGTCGTCGGTCATCGGAGCGGTTCATGAGCAAATCTGGCGGCAAGGTGGTGATCAAGAAGTACGCGAACCGGCGGCTTTATGACACCGAAAGCTCGTCCTACATCACCCTCGACCGTCTCGCCGAGATGGTTCGCGAAGGCCGCGAGTTCGAAGTCGTCGATGCGAAAACCGGCGAGGACATTACCCGGCAGGTCCTGACCCAGATCATCGTCGACGAGGAAGCTCGAGGGTCGACGATGCTTCCGGTGAATTTCCTCAAGCAGCTGATCGGGCTCTACGGCAATTCCATGCAGGGCGTCGTTCCGCAATATCTCGACGCGGCGATGGACGCCTTCAAGCGCAACCAGCAGGCGCTTGGCGATGCCTTCAGCGGCAATGCGTTTGCCGATCTCGCCAAACGCAACATGGCGATGTTCGAAGATGCCAGCAAAGCCTTTACCGCCGGGAGCAGGAAGGCTGCGCCTGCATCGGAAAAAGAGCTGGAGGAATTGCGCGCCGAGCTTGCGAAGCTCCAGGAAAAAGTCGATCGCCTGAGCAAATGAAAAAACTGATGTTTGCGTTCGCGGCGGGTTGCGCGCTGCCGTTCCTTTCCGTTGCCTCCGCCCAGGCTCCTGCACAAATCGATCTCGAAGCGGTCCAGCCGATCGGCGGCGCGTGGGGCTATCGCGCCATCCCCGGCGGAAGCGAGGCGGATTACATCGATGCGGCAGCGGCTGTCCGGATGGAGGTCCGCTGCAATCGCGCCGCCCGGACCGTGTCGATCGTTCGCACCGGAGTGCCTGCAGCCGCGCCGGCGATGGCGATCTGGACGACGTCGCTCGCCCGAACCGTCCCGGCGCGATACCTGGCAACGAAGGAACTGGTCGCGGATCTCGCTTCGACAGACCCGCTGCTCGACGCGATCGCGTTCAGCCGCGGCCGAATTGCGACCGCCGCTTCAGGGGCGCCGATGCTGACCGTGGCCTCCGGTCCGGAGACGGTGCGGGTAATCGAAGATTGCCGGAGCTGACGCGCCCGAACCGAGTCGGAAGCGCGAAGTCAAAGAGGATCGTTGAAACCTTGCCGGTTTACAAGACTTGTTCTTGGGCGCGAACCGAATCATGTTCGCAGGAGCTTCAACGCAGCGAAAGGAGGTGATCCGATGTCTCATGGTTCAGCAGAGAGGTCGGAAAGGAGGTTCGTCAAGCCGTAGTGCTGACGGACGGCCACATCTCCGGCCGCTGACCATGTTCGAGGGAGCCGTTGCTGAGGTGGCGGCTCCCTTCAACATATCTGGGCCTTGCGATTTCCTTTGCCTTTTCGGCTGCGCAACGGAACAGTTGTTTGCTTCACGTGTCTTTGACGTGATCAAAGGAGGCTTGCGATGGCGAAGTCGAGCACGCGTAAAGGTACTTCCAAATCCTCTTCAGGTTCGAAATCCAACGACACGATGGACAAGCTGGCCAAGGCAGCGATGAGCAAGGAAATGCTCGCTGCCGGGCTCGCCGCAGCCGCGGCCGCGATTAGCGCCAGCCCCAAGGCGCGCAAGGCAATCAAGGACGCCGGAATGGATGCGGCCGATACCGCCGAGCGCGCAGCGAAATCGGTGACCGCGAGCGCAACCCGGCTGGGCTCGTTGATCGCAGAAGCGGTTGCCGACGCCGCGCAAAAGGTCATGTCAGGCCGGTGGACGGACGATGAGGAATCGTCGCCCGGGCCCGCTGCCAAGCCGGCAAGAGCAAAGCCGAAGGCGAAACGGTCGACCGCTCGCAAGCCGGCCGCGGCGAAGAAGCCGGCAGCGCGCAAGAGCGCCGCAAAGCCCGCGACTGCTGCAAAGAGCCGGTCGACAGCGCGCAAGACCACGCAAAGCACCGGTGCGAAGCGAACCGGCGGGACCCGGAAGAAAAGCTAGGTCGTCTGCCCGGCGAATTGGAGCCGGGCGAGGCTTGCGTAGAGGCCGTCTGCTTCATTGAGGCTGGCGTGCGTGCCTTGTTCGACGATCCGCCCGCCGTCCATGACGATGATCCGGTTGGCCGCGCGGGTCGTCGCGAGGCGGTGCGCGATCACCACTGTCGTCCGGGTCTTCATCAGCCGCTCGAGGGCTTCCTGAACCAGCCGCTCGCTGTGCGCATCGAGCGCTGAAGTGGCTTCGTCGAGGAGAAGGAGCGGCGAATCGCGGAGGAGGGCGCGGGCGATAACGATCCGCTGGCGCTGACCGCCGGACAGGCGCGCACCGCCTTCGCCGAGAAACGTGTCATACCCTTCCGGCAGGGTTTCGATGAACTCGTGCGCGTTCGCCGCCTTCGCGGCTTCGACGATCTCTTCCTCGCTCGCCGCCCAGCGTCCGTAGCGAATGTTGTCCCTGGCGGACGAAGCGAAGATCACCGTCTCCTGCGGGACGACGGCTATTCGCGACCGAATCGCGGCCGGATCGGCGTCGCGGACATCGATTCCGTCGACCAGCACCCGGCCTTCCTGTGCGTCGTAGAATCGAAGCGCGAGCTGGAACAGCGTGGACTTTCCGGCGCCCGACGGGCCGACCACGGCAACCGTCTCACCCGGAGCGATCGACAGCGAAAGGCCATGGAGTGCCTTGTCGTCGGGACGCGTGGGATAGCGGAAAGTGACGTTTTCGAACGCAAGGCTCCCGAGCGGCGGATCGGGGAGTGTCACTGGATCAGCGGGCGCGTGGATTTCCGGCCTGGCAATCATCAGCTCGTGGATTCGCTGGGCCGCGCCCGAACCGCGAAGGATGTCGCCATAGGTTTCGGTAAGGGCGCCGAACGAGCCGCCGACGACGACTCCGAGGAAGATGAACGCCGCGATCGTGCCGCCCGACATCCGGCCCGCCGCGACGTCGCTTACGCCCTCCCAAAGAAGCGCAACGATCAGACCGAACATGATCAGCATCAGAACGAAAGTCATGATCGCGCGGACCGTGAACCGGCCCCGGGCGACCGCGAAGGCCCTGTCGACTGTTGTCCGGAACCGGTTGAGCTCGCGCTTCTCCTGGCCGAATGCCTGCACGACTTTCATCGCTCCAAGCGTCTCGGCGATGGTGGTTCCGACGTCGGCGATCCGGTCCTGCGACGAGCGGCTGAGCGCCTTCACCCGCCTTCCCAGCAGGACGATCGGAAGGACGACCAGCGGGATGCCGACGAGCAGCAGCCCGGTGAGCTTGGGGGACAGGATGAAAAGGTAGATCAGGCCGCCGACACCATTGGCGAAATTGCGGAGCGCGACGGAGACCGTTGTTCCCACGACCTGGTCGAGGATCGTCGTGTCTGCCGTAAGGCGCGACGCGATCTCCGACGGTCGGTTCTCCTCGAAAAATCGGGGGGGAAGGGTGAGCAGATTTCGATGAACCGCGACCCTGATGTCGGCGACGGTGCGCTCGCCGAGCCAAGAGAAGAAGTAAAAACGAAGCGACGTCGCGAGCGCAAGGACGACGACGATAGCGAGCAGGACCTGGAAGGCGTCGGTAACCGCGGCTGCACCGGCGGCATGCTCCCCGAAGCCGCGGTCGATGACGCGCCGGACTCCCCAGCCTATCGCAAGCGTCGAAAGCGACGAAATCGCGAGGAAGACCAACGCCGCGAGGATGTGTCCCGGATATTTGCGTGCGGCCTTCCAGACGATCCAGAGATTGCCCAGTCGCGCGCGTTTTTTGTCCGGTGTCCCCGCCATGGTCGAGCGCCTAGCAGCCACGGCGGCTTGCCTCAACGAGCGCTCTTAAGTTCACTAAAGTCACACGGTCATGCGTCATTTCCTGTGACTTTAGCGCCGGGCGTTGGGTTGGGCCGCCGGAAAGGATGAAGACGACAGGCATCGGGGCCCGTGTCGCATAGCCGGTGCGCTGTAGGACAGGAATTTGTGCGGGTGCGGTGGTCTCGTGGTATTTGTAACCGGCTGCGACGGTGGGTTTGTGGAGAGCGGCTTTATGCTGAGCCAGATCGCGTTCCTGCTGTTCGTGGCCGCAACGGCGCCGATGGCGTGGCGCGCAAGGTGAGGAGGTGACTGAGAACAGGCAGGTCCCGGCTCAAGGCCGGGATGACGAACGGGGATCAGCCCTTGCCCTTTTCGCGGTGGGAGCAGCCGGGCCAGCAGCAGGGACGGCGCTTTCCCTCGGTCAGGTTTTCGGCGCCCCAGGCGATGCGCTTGGCCCTTGTTTCGGGCTTCTTTGGAGAGGTGACCCAGCAGATCCACTCGTTGCGGGCGAGCGGGGTGATGTCCATCCACGTCGCCAGCGCTTCCGGATTGGCCTTCAGCGTCTTTTCAAGGTCGCCCGGAAGCTCGTGGACGACACCGCCCGGGATATTTGTGTCGTTAGCCATACGGCTTTGTAGACAAGGCGGGTCCCGGCTCAAGGCCGGGATGACGATGGCGCACTGCAGCAATTCCTTGCGCGGGTGCGAAATAGGGGCCACATCCCTTGTCGATGCTATACGATGCTTATGAAGTGCAGCGCTCCTTCCTTGCGGGAGCGAGCAAGTTGGCGGGGCTCGGGGCCGGGTGGCTCACCAATCCCGCAAATCCCCTGGCCTATGTCACCACCAGTCCGCTGATCGCGGCTGGCCTGGAGGTGTTCGCAGGTGCCGCCGCCCCGCACGGGAAGCCGCACTTCGGGATCCGGTCGGTCGAAGTGGGCGGCAAGGAGGTTGCCGTTCACGAGGAGGTCGTGCTTCGAAAGCCGTTCGGGCAGTTGAAGCGCTTCGTTCGCGAAGGAGTCGAGGGCGGACCGCGCCTGCTGATCGTGGCACCCATGTCGGGCCATTATGCGACTCTCCTGCGCGGGACGGTGGAGCGGATGCTTCCCGGCCATGACGTCTATGTCACCGACTGGCGCGACGCGAAGCTGGCGCCGCTGAGCGAGGGCAGCTTCGATCTCGACGATTATGTGGACTATCTGATCGAGTTCATGGCGACGATCGGCGAAAACACCGGCGAGCGTCCGCATGTCGTCGCGGTGTGCCAGCCTGCGGTCCCGGCCTTTGTCGCGACCGCGCTGATGAACGCCGACAAGCATGAATGGCGGCCGAAGACGCTGACGATGATGGGCGGGCCGATCGACACGCGCAAGAAGCCGACGGCGGTGGACACGCTTGCGACCGAGCGGCCGCTGAGCTGGTTCAGGCAGAACGTGATCGCCACCGTGCCTTCGATCTATCCGGGTGCGGGCCGCAAGGTTTATCCCGGCTTCCTTCAGCTCGCCGGGTTCATGACGATGAACCTCGGCGATCACCTCGTCAGCCATTGGGAGATGTTCAAGCATCTCGTCGTCGGCGACGATGAAAGCGCGGAAGCCTCGCGCAAATTCTACGAAGAATATCGCTCGGTCTGCGACATGACGGCGGAATTCTACCTGCAGACCGTCGACGTCGTGTTCCAGCGCCACCTGCTTCCCAGAGGCAAGATGATGCACCGCGGGCGTAAGGTCGATCCGAAGGCAATCACCGACACGGCGCTGCTCGCGATCGAGGGCGAGCGCGACGACATTTCCGGAATCGGCCAGACGAAGGCGGCGCTCGATCTGGCGGCGAAGCTCCCGGAGTCGAAGAAGCGCTATTTCATGGCCGAGGATGTCGGCCATTACGGGATCTTCAACGGCCGCAAGTGGCGCGACAAGATCGCTCCCGTGGTCGAAGACTGGATCGCGAAAAGCTAGGCCGTTTTACTTTTGCCTGCGCCCACGTGGCGAAGGCCGACGAACGACACCGCGCCGGACAGGGCCGCGACCGCCGCACCGACCACCATCGCGACCGCATAGGGCCCGAGGAGAGCCTGGCCCTGTTCGGCAAGAACTGCCCCCAGCAGCGACACGCCCAGCAGGCCTCCGGCGCGCGACAGGGCGCTGTTGAAGCCCGAGACCATTCCGGTGTGCTCGGGATCGACGGAGACCAGGACGGTGCTGGTGAGGGGGGCAACGAGGATTGCCATTCCGAGCGCGATGAGGGTGACGGCGGGAAACACGTTCGTCCAATAGGCCTGGTCCGAAGCGACGCGGGTCGCCAGCAGGAAGCCGAAAGCCACGATCGACGGTCCGGCGGTCAGCGGGATTCGCGGGCCGATCCGGCTCGCCAGCTTGCCCATGATCGGCGAGCCGGCGCCGATCAGGATCGACAGGGGGATCATCGCCAGCCCGGCTTCGACCGGCGAATATCCACCTGCTGAAATCAGCACATAGGGCAGTAGCAGGAGGCTCGATCCGAACGTTCCGTAGAGAAGGAACGTCATAAGGTTGAGCGACGAAAAACAGGGATCCCGGAAATAGCGGAGCGGGATCATGGCCTTGGGCCCGGCGCGCCGCTCGGACAGGACGAATACCGCGAGCAGGATGATTCCGGCTGCAATTCCGGCCCCGGCGACCAGCGACAGGCTTCGGTGCGCCGACCACAAAGTCAGGCCGTATGTCAGCCCGCCAAGGCCCAGGGTTGCAAGTGCTGCCCCGGCAAGGTCGAGGGGCGCCTTCTCCTTGTCCTTTGCTTCCGGGACTTTCGCCAGCGCGACCGCGACGGCCGCGGCAGCGAAGGGCAGGTTGATGTAGAAGATGGTCGGCCAGCCGGCGTGATCGACCAACCATCCGCCGATCAGCGGAGCGATCGCCGAGCTGATCGCGCCTGCAGCGGCCCAGATACCCACGGCCCGCCCGCGCGCTTCGCCCTCATAAGCGGAGTTGAGGAGAGCGAGGCTGTTGGGGAGGAGAAGCGCGGCGCCGACGCCCTGCAGCGCGCGGCCGAGGAGAAGAAGCTCGAGCGAGCGGCTGAGCGCGCATAATAAGGAGGCCAAAGCGAAGAGGAGGGTGCCGATCACGAGCCAGCGCCGTCGCCCCTGATGATCCCCGAGCGCTCCGCCGAGCAGGATGAGGGCCGCGAGCGGGAGGGTGAAGCCGTTGACGACCCACTGGATCTCGGCGGCGCTCGCCCCCAGGCTTTCGCGCATCGCCGGAAGCGCGACGTTGAGGACCGAGCCGTCGATGAAGGACAGCGACGACGCGCACACCGACATGACGAGGGTCCATGTCGGCGAGTGCTTCGATCTCATAACTCCTCCCTAGTCGAAGGCCGGGAAGGAGGACCAGCGCAGCTGGTGGATGGATAACTGGCGCCCTTTACCCCTCCACCATCGAATCTTCGTTCGATGGTCCCCGTCCCCGTCGCTTCGCGACAGGGAGGAATTCAAACCTTCTGTGCAATCGCGGCTTCGACCATGGTTCGCCAGGTTTCGACATCGCCGGCCGCAGCCATGGCTTCGTCGGGTTCCCGCATCGTGTGAAGCACCGCCTGCGCCTGGTTCAGATGCTCGCGCCAGGTGCGGTCGACTTCCTCGGCGGCATGATCGTCCTCGCCTTCGGCATTGGCGCTGAGCTTGGCCCCGGCGAGAACGCGGGCAACGCGCTCCAGGATCGGGCAATTGGACTCGGGCATCGAAGAACCTCCCTGCTGCCAAGACACAACTGGCGGGCAGCATAAGGGTTCAATTCGCCGCAATTCCTCCGTTCGTCGAAAAAGAGCTTGCACGCTACAAATGTAGCGCTACAAATGTAGCGACCAAGAGGAGGCCTACAATGTCGCGCCAGAATATCCTGATCATCGCCGCCGCCGCGTTCGTTTCAGCGGCACTGATCCTGCCAACGTCGGGAGTCATCGCGAGCGACACCACCGTAATGGTCGATCGCATGCCGATCGTCGAAGGCAGCGGGCGAATCGTCCAGCAGACGCGGAACGTCGGCGATTTTCACGCGGTCCGGACCATGGGCTCGGAGAATGTGGAAGTTCGTTTCGGGCCGCAAAGCTCGGTGGTGATCGCGGCCGACGACAATATCCTGCCGCTGCTCAGTAGCCGGGTCGTCGACGGGACTCTCAAGCTGGAAAGCCGCGGTTCGTATCGGACCCGCAACCCGATTCGCGTGTGGATCACGACTCCGAAGCTCGACGAATTCACCAGCATGGGCAGCGGCAATGTCGTCATCCATGACGTCAACAATCCGCACCTCAAGCTCACGCTCCAGGGCTCTGGCGGAATGCAGGCAAACGGCCGGACTGGAGCCCTCGACCTTGCCTTGATGGGATCGGGCAGGGCCCGGCTCGCCGATCTGTGGGCGACCGACGTCAGCGCCGGCGTCTTCGGAAGCGGCGAAGCGATCGTCCGAGCGGCCGGCAAGCTGGATGCGCAGATGTTCGGATCGGGCACTCTTCGCTACGTCGGCAATCCGAAGAGCATGCGCAGCAGCCACTTCGGAAGCGGGCGCGTCGTCGCGGCGAATTAACGGCTGCGTCGGCACGGAATGAATCCGC
>JBDZVP010000006.1:19828-43579 GCA_040255765.1 Sphingomonadales bacterium
TCGTCGAATTTGCCCGCCGCCTGGGCGCTGGCGGTTCGCTGCTGGGATTTCAGCGCATATTCGTCCTGGCGTTCGCGGGAGATGCCATAGCGCTGCGCAACCGTCTCTGCGGTCTGGAGCATCGGCATGTAGATAGCCGAATGCATGCCGACGAGTTCCATGTCGGGCTGCACCCGCATCTCCGGAGTCTGGACGGTGCTGATCGATTCGAGCCCGCCGGCAACGACGATGTCCTGGCGGTCGATGACGACCTGCTTGGCGGCAGTGGCGATGGCCATCAGTCCTGAGGCGCACTGGCGGTCGACCGACATTCCGGGGGTGGAGACTGGAAGACCGGAGCGGAGCGCGACGAGGCGGCCGATGTTGGGCGACTGGCTGCCCTGCTGCAGAGCCGCGCCCATGATGCAGTCCTCGACTTCCTCACCGTCGATTCCGGCGCGCTCGACGGCGGCCTTGACCGCGTAGGAACCGAGGGTCGGGCCCAGGGTGGCATTGAAGGCGCCGCGATAGGCCTTTCCGATCGGGGTCCGGGCAGTCGAAACGATTACGGCGTCGCGGGCCATCAGGCACTCCTTCAGGTGAACAGCAAGGTCAGCCATACGGCTGACAAAGCGGGTTTGTCTTCGTCCTCTATCTCGACAGTGACGACGTGTCGCAAAAGAATTTGGCCGGGCGCCTTTTCCTCGACGCCATCGAGGCTGAATCGCCCGCGGACTCGCTTGCCCGAGCGGACTGGAGCGAGGAAGCGGACTCGGTCGAGGCCGTAATTGACGACCATCTTCGTCGTATCGGGAACGAGGATCGCGCCGGCCGCCATCCGTGAGAGAAGCGACAGGGTGAGGAACCCGTGGGCAATCGTTCCGCCGAACGGCGTCCGGCCCGCCGCCTCTGGATCGACGTGGATGAACTGGCGGTCTTCGGTTGCGTCCGCGAAGGCGGTGATTCGATCCTGGCCGACGGTTAGCCAGCCGGACACTCCGACGTCCTGGCCAACCCGCCCTCTGATCTCGTCGAGCGTTGCGACAGGCATCAGCGCTGTTTGGCCGGCGCGGGGTAAGGCATGATCATTTTCCCGTCCGGAGCTGCGGTGAAAGTCGTCTGCGTCGGGTAAGCGAACTCGATCCCGTGAAGTGCAAAAGCGCGAACCAGCTCGGCGACGATCTTGGTCCGGTCGGCGCCGACCATGTCGGCATCGACGGTCGCGCTTTCGAAGACCAGCTCATAATCGATGCTCGACGCGCCGAGGTTGACGATTGCGCAGCGAACGAAGTGGCAGCCGTTCCGGCTCTTCACTACTCCGGCCGCGATCTCGGGGATCTGCTCAAGTAGCTCGGGCGTCGTCTGGTAGATGATGTTGAAGACGAACGTCGTCCTTCGACTGCGGCCTTCCGCGAAATTGTGGATCTCGCGATCGAGCAGATTCTTGTTCGACATCACCAGCCCTTCGCCGGTCAGCGAGCGCAGGCGCGTGGTTTTGAGCCCGATCCGCTCCACCGTGCCGATGCTGTCGTCGTAGCGGATCGTGTCGCCCCTGCGAAACGGCTTGTCGAACAGGATTGCGAGCGCTGCGAACAGGTCCGAGAAAATGCCCTGGGCCGCAAGGCCGATCGCGATACCGCCGATTCCGAGGCCGGCCACGAGCGCGGTGACGTTCACCCCGAGATTGTCGAGGATGACAATGATCGCGATTGCGAAAAGGGCCACGCTGACGAGCACCCGGATCACCGAGCGGGCATTGTCGAGCGCCGTTTCGCCAGCCTCGTCTCCGGCTTCACGGCTGACGATGCCCATGATCAGCTCGCGGGCCCAGATCGCCGCCTGGAGCGCCGCTGCGATGACAAAGGCGATGTCGAGCGGGTGCGCGATCTTCGGTGGCGGCACCGTGTAATTGGCGACCAGGTCGAGCGCGAGAACGACCATGAAAATGACACTAGTCTTGCCGAGCACGCGGCCGATTACAGAGCGCCAGGTCCGGCAATGCGGGTCGCCCGCGACGATCCTTTTGCCGATCATTCGAAGGGCCAGCATGACAAGGACCGCGACTGCCGCGACCAGCGCCCCGACGGCCAGTTCATTGCCGTTTTGGGAGAACCAGGCCGCAATCCTGGCCGGCCATTGGATGCGTTCGTTCATTGCGGCCGTTCATGGCCGCTGGGGCCGTTGGAAATCAAGCCGCGCGCTTGCGACTCGCACCGTCTTCCCGCTCGAGGAATTTGAGGAAGCCGACTTCCGTGGCGGAAAGCCACTTCCTTTCGCGCGGCCGTTCCAGGTCGTTGAGGGGAGCGCGAGGGTTTTCCTTCACCGCTTCGATCAGGGCAGGGTGGACGTAGGATTTGCGACTGATTGCAGTGGTGTTGCCGAGGGCTTCGGCGACGGGCTCGACGACGGTCTGTACACTGATCTTCCGCCGCTCTTCCTCGGCATCGAGGATCTCCCCAAAGGCGATGACGCTCGCCCACCAGGTCCGAAAATGCTTGGCCGTAAAATCGTCCCCGCAGGCGTCGCGGATATAATCGTTGACGTCATCCGAAGTGATCGGGTGGGGCGTCCCGTCGCCATTGACATACTGGAACAGGCTCTGGCCCGGCAGCTCCTTGCAGCGGCGAACGATCCGGCCCAGCCGGCGGTCCGTGATCACGACCTCGTGCGTAATCCCGTGCTTGCCATTGAACCGCATCTTCACCTTGCCGCCTTCGGTCTTGACGTGGCGGCAGAGCAGGGTGGTCGCTCCGAAGCTCTTGTTGTCCTGGGCGTAACGGCCGTTGCCGACGCGTAGATATTCGGTGTCGAGCAGGCGAACGACTGCCGCGAGGACCTTTTCGCGAGACAGCTCGCGCTTCTGGAGGTCGGAATCCACACGAGCTCGAAGTTTCGAGAGGGACTCTCCAAAATTCCGAAGTCCGGCGAATTTCCTTTTGTCCGCGCGCGCCCGGAAATCGGGGTGGTAGCGATATTGCTTTCGGCCACGGGCATCGATTCCGGTCGCCTGCAGGTGGCCGTTGGAATTCTTGCAGAACCAGGCATTGGTGTAGGCCGGTGGGAGGCCGATCGAATTGAGCCGGTCGATCTCGTCGCGGTCGGTCAGGCGGTTCCCATCCTCGTCGAAATAGGCCCAGTAACGGCCGATCCGCTTGCGCGTGTAACCGGCCTCATTATCAGAGCTGTGACGCAACTTTTGCTTCTTGTCCGGCATTGCCCGCCCTAAGCGACCGGAAGGCCGGACCGGTTCCTGTAAGAGGCGAAGGACGTTCAAAAATGCCGAAGATTGCGGACTCGAAAATCCTGGTCGTTGCCACCGATGGCTTCGAGCAATCGGAACTGTTCGGTCCGCGCGAGATTCTCATCGGCCGCGGAGCCAAGGTGAAGCTCGCTTCCCCGCAAATGGATCCGATCCAGGCGACTGTGCACGACGATCCCGGCAAGACAATCCGCCCGGACATGTTGATCGAAGACGCCCACGCCGAAGATTTCGATGCGCTGATTCTTCCCGGAGGGGTTCGCAACCCCGATGCGCTGAGGACCAACACGGCCGCGATCACGCTGATCCGGGCCTTCGACAGCGCGGGTAAGCCGGTCGCAGCCATCTGCCATGGGCCCTGGCTCCTGGTCGAAGCGGATCTCGTGCGCGGCCGCACGGTCACCGGATGGCCGTCCATTCGAACCGATCTGTCGAATGCCGGCGGCAATGTCGTGGATCGGCCGGTTGTGACCGACGGCAATATCGTCACCAGCCGCAAGCCGGACGATGTCGAAGCCTTTACCAACGCGCTTATCGATGCCGTCGAATCCGCCGAAGTCGCGGCACCGGCCTAACCAGCTGGCAAGGATTGCACCTTAAGCCGGGAGAATGGCTTTCCTCACCCGCTTACTCTCCCGTCGCCAATTCCCGCTTGCCCAATTCGATCTCGCGCCACTCGCGTTCGAGCTTGGGCGGTCCTGCGAAGACGAGCGGGCAGGGACAGGTGTCCCGCGTCCGATAACGCCGGGCGAAATGCGTGAATCCATCGAACGCCATCTCCGCCTGGTTAAGCGGGAAGATGATTCACCACTCCTTGAACAGGATGCGGTCGACGAGCTTCGGGAGGCGATCGCCGAGCTTCGCCGATCGATTGGCTAGCCTTCGACCGTCAGCGCTTCGATAGTGAGCGAGATGGAGCCGTCGCCGGCTTTCTCGGGCTCGCTCGCAAGAGCGATGTCCGCGACGATGTGGCCGGCCAGCGAGAACTCCCTGTCCTCGATCCCGTTAACCAGGTCGGACGCGATATCGTCAGCGTCGGGCGCAGGGATTCTAAGCCGGATTTTATGTTGCTCGCCTATAAAGGTTAATGATTGCCAATCCGTTGAACGGAACTCGGTAAGCAAAATCCTATCACGATTGACCCCTGCTCGCCGGAGCAGCTCGCGGAGCAGCCCGGCGGCCGCCACTGACATTGCGATCCGCATCATTGGGGCGCCTCCAGATAAGCACGGACTCGTTCGACGGTCTGTGGCCTCGGCTCTCTTCCGTTGCGAAGATCGAAAACGAACCTCGGATCGCCGACTGCCTCGCGGCCGAACCGGGTCGGGGGGACCCGGCGATTTCGCAAAAACTTCTCAACTTCTCTAAGCAAGTACACTCTGATTCCCCACGTGTCTTACGACTCGGCTGCCCATCCAATTCCAACGCAATTCCTACTTGTCTAGGGACATGCCTACACTTATGAGGAGTTTATGGTTACCGACCCCCGTTCCGTCCTCGAGCGTCTTTGCACCGAGCGCGGCGAAGACTTCGCGGGCCTGTCGCGCATGCTCGGGCGCAATTCCGCGTACATCCAGCAATATGTCCGGCGCGGAGTCCCGAAGAAGCTGAAGGAGGAAGAGCGGAAGAAGCTTGCCCGTTTCTTCGACGTTCCGGAGTCCCTGCTCGGCGGGCCGCCGGAGATGGACAAGGCCGCCGCCGGGCTGGTGCCGGTCAAGCGCACCCTAGTCCGAGCTTCGGCGGGGCCGGGAGCATTCGCCGGGGAGGAGCGGGGAAAACCTTATTTCGCGTTCGACGAGCGGTGGCTCCGGACGCTGACCGGATCGGCTTCGTCGAAACTGTCGATCATCCGGGTCGAAGGGGATTCCATGGCTCCGACGCTCAACGCCGGCGACGACATCCTCGTCGACCTTGGCGATTCGATGGAGCGGCTTCGCGACGGGATTTACGTTCTTCGCGCCGATGACGTCCTGGTGGTGAAGCGGCTGGCGATTCACCCCGCCGGGCGGCGAGTGACCGTCCAGTCCGACAATCCTGCTTATCCGGACTGGCCCGACTGCGACATCGACGCGGTCCATTGCATCGGGCGAGTGATCTGGGCGGGTCGAAAGCTCGGCTGAATCAGCCGCGCCGGCGATCGACCAGCCAGATGACGATGGCGATTGCGACGCCGACCGCGGTCCCGATAAGGCTTCCGAGCAAGGGATCGCGGATGGACAGTCCGCCGAGGAAGCCGAGCAGGATCGCGATCATCAGGAAGCATCCGCCGGCGCGAGTGGTCTTGGGCTCCATTTCCGCGCAATGGCAGAGGTGCGGGCGAAGCGCCAGCGGTCAGGTGGGGAAAGCCATTTTCGCCATTAGAGCAGCGAAACGCGGGTCCGAGCGGAGCGGATCCATGTACGGGTCCGTCTTCAATCGCTGCAAGCCCGCGTCCTTGATAGCGAAGCCATGGTCGAGGTTGGCAAAGGCGCGGTCCTTGTCGCCTAGCTGGGCGTAGATCTCGCCGTACTGATAGCTCGCTGCGTCGCGATACTCCTGTTGAAGGGCGGCGAGCTTGCGTTCCGCTCCAGCGCGGTCACCGGAGCGTGCAAGGATGATCGCTTCGCCGGTAAGCCGTGACCAGAAATCGGGAGGAAGTTTCGCGAAATAGGCCTGCGCCTCGCGGTTCCTGCCAAGCAGGATGAGAGCGTCTCCAGGAACCGAGGGGTCGTTCAGGCTGTCGGCCGACTTGCGCTCAAGCTCCTTCGACGCACTCAGCACGTCGGCATACCGCCTGGAGGCGAACAGGGTGCGCAGCCGCAGATTGTATGAAAGGTTATTGAGCGGGTCCAAAGCGATCGCCTGATCGCCGACCTGAAGCGCTTCGGCACCGCGTCCGAGCGTGCTCGCGAAATTGGCATAAACCGCTACGATGAAAGCATCGCCGGGAGCGAGTCCGATTGCCCGTTTCGCCTCCGCAAAGGCCGGACCCATTTGCAGATTGCTGCTGTACAGGGACGCGAGAGCCATGTGCGCCTGCGCTAAATTCGGGGCGATCTTCAGAGCGATCCGGGCGAGGCGAAGCGACTCGGTTCGCAATTGCGCGAGCTCCTGTGCGCTTTTCGCGTAGCTGTTGCCGTAAATCGTCAAAAGCCCGGACTTCCGGGCGTAGGCCGCGGCATAATTGGGATCGAGAGCGATCGCCGAATCCAACAGGCTGAAAGCCTGATGGGCCGTTTCCTCCGTGATATCCTTTTCCGTGGCAGCGCCGGCCTGGATGAACAGCCTCTGGGCGTCGGGATTCTCCGTTCCTCCGACCGCCACCACGGCTTTCGCCGCCCCGCCGAGCGCAGCGCTCAAGGCGCTTGCGACATTCTCGGCAATGTCCGTCTGGATCTTGATCGAGTCCCCGGGCGAGCGGTCGTAGTCCTGCGACCATTTGTCGAGACCCGTGCGGCCATCGATGAGCTCCGCGCTCACCCGAATCGTCGAGGGCGACTGTCGAACGCTTCCGGTCAGAATGCTCGCGACCTCGAGTTTTCGCGCCGCGGTCTGCGCGTCGTCGTTTCGAACGGCCTCCGAAGAGGTTCGGCCGACGACCTTCAGGCCTGCAATTCGCGCTAGCGAGCTTCGAAGCTCCTCGGCAATTCCGTCCGAGAAAAAGGCTTGAGCCGGGTCGCCGCTGAGATTGGCGAAGGGGAGGACGGCGATGCTGTCGGTCGCAGCGCTTGCCGACGCCGGCTTGAGAAGGGTCCAGCCCCCGATTCCCGCGACCGCGACCGTCGCCACGGCGCCGCCAGCCAGAATCGCGCGGCGGTCGACCTGGTGGCGGCCCGGCCTCAGGGGAATCGCGGCTGGTCGCTGGGCGCCGGCATTGCGCTGGACTGCGGCCAGGATCGCCTGGAATCGCGGGTCCGCCCGATCGCCTTTCCAGCCGCTAAGCGAAAGTGCCTGGGTTTCCCCGAATCCCAGCGGCAAGTGGACCTTGTCGATCAGGACCGGGACGTAGACATGCCGTTGCTGGGCGCGCGTGGCTTCGTCCTGGACGAACGTGCCTTCTTCCCCGACGGAGCGCTTGCTCCAGGCGACGATCACGCATTTGGCGGAGTTGAGTTCCGCCTCGATCGCGTGGCGCCAGGTCGCGCCGCCGCCGATCTGCTCGTCCCACCAGACGGAATAACCTTCGGATTCAAGCGCATCGACGAGGGGCTTCACCCGCCGCCGGTCCTCGGCCTTGTACGAGACGAACACGTCGCTCATTGCCAGAGCCCCCGCTCTCCCAACGTAGTTTAAGTTGGATGGCAACGCCGCGCAATGCGTCGCGCATGATGGTCAACGAGTCGTTGAGGATGATTGTCCGCAGTCCGGAAACGCATCCTGGATTAACGCGGGGCCATGGACTCTCCGTTCATAACCTGCCGCCGCTCGCTCGCCGATGCCGCCGACCTCATCGACCGCTTCGGCGATGATGCCGGGCTTGAGGCCGCCGTTCGGGCGGAAGAGAGCCGGGACGCCGGCAATGTCATCCGTTTCTGTCACTGGCGGCAGATCGAGCGCGTCATCGTGACGCTCAGCAGCGATGAAGTGCGCGGAAGCATTCACTAAATCCGATTGACGGTCTGGCGCGGTTCATGTGCGCCCTTTAATCTGGCGCGATGAGAGTGTGGGGTGAACGGGCACGCGAGCCGCTTGCCTGTGGCCGGAACCTGTTCACGACGGGCGTCGTCGCGCGGCTTCTTTGCGCCGCGGGCACGGCCGCGCTCGCCTGCTCTCCGGCGGTCGCCCAGCAGCCGCCACCGCAGCCGGATTCCGCGGACGTCGACCCATCGGCGCCGCTCGCACCGATGCCGGATATTGGCGTTCCGTGGCCCGATCTGGGCAAGGCGCCCCCGGACGAACCTGGTCCGGAAACTCCCACCGAAGGGGCGGCCGTCACCGATACCAGCGTGGAACGCGGTTACACGATCGCCATCGACGGGCTGGAGCGCATCGGCAACGCGCAAGCGCTGGTCGAGGCTTTCGAGAAGCAGTCTGCTCTTTACGAGGATCGCAAGGAACCGGCGAACGTCGCCCAGGTCCAGCGCCGATCGGAGGACGATTCGGACCTTCTCGCCGAACTGCTTCGATCGCAGGGTTATTATGACGCGGTCGTGGAGCCCGATATCGAGCCGAAAGGGCCGATCCTTCAGGTGACCCTGCAGGTCGACCCGGGCGAGCAATATGTGTTCAACTCGGTCGAGCTTCCCGGGCTCGAGAGTGCCGGAGACGAGGCGGAGACACTTCGAGACGCGTTCGCGGTGAAATCCGGCGACCCCGTAGTTGCAAGCGACGTTATCGCTGCGAATCTCGCGCTGAAGGTCGCGCTCGGCGAGCAAGGGTTCGCGCTGGCCAAGGTCGGCGAGCAGCAGATCATCGTCGACCACAGGACCCATCTCGCCAGCCTCGTGCTCCCGGTGGACCCAGGGCCGCTCGCGCATTTCGGGGCGATCCACGTCAGCGGAAATCCGCCGTTCAGCGCGGAGCACCTCCAGCACATGGCGCGATGGAAGCCGGGACAGAAATTCGAGCGCGACAAGGTCGATGACCTGCGCCGCGCCTTGATAGCGACCGGACTTGTTGCCAGCGCGGAAGTGAACGTGGTTCCGGTGCCGGATCACGGGCGCGTCGATCTCGACATCAAGCTGACCCCGGCGCCGCGCCACACGATTGCCGGCGAACTGGGTTACGGGACCGGCGAGGGCGCCAAGCTGGACGTCAGCTGGCAGGACCGCAACTTCATCAATCCCGAAGGCGGACTGACCCTTCGCGGAATCGCCGGAACCCGCGAGCAGCTCGCTGGAGTGGAATTCCGCCGCAACAATTTCGGCGCCCGCGACCGCGTTCTCAGCCTCCAGCTTTCCGCGAGCCACACAAAATTCGACGCTTACGAAGCGCGCACGGTCCGATTTTTCGGGAGCGTGGAACGGCAGAGCAACATCATCTGGCGCAAGAAATGGACCTGGGGAGTCGGAACCGAGCTGCTTGCAACCGACGAGCGCGGCGTGTTCCTCGATCCGGCAATCAAGGAAACCAAGACCTTCCTGATCGCCGCGCTTCCTTCGAGCATCGCTTATGACGGGAGCGACGACCTGCTCGACCCGACGCGCGGGTTCCGGCTTTCCCTGCACCTAAGCCCGGAAATCAGCGCCAAGGGCATTTCCTTCGCTTATGCCCGGGCCCAGGTCGACGGCAGCGCTTACTATCCACTCGGGTCGAACACCGTCCTTGCCGGCCGGGTCCGGTTCGGAAAAATCCTCGGCGCGGACGCTCCGTCGATCGCGCCCTCCCGCCGCTTTTACGCCGGCGGCGGAAGCTCGGTTAGAGGCTATGGCTACCAGCGTGTCGGACCGATGGATTTCGAGAACGATCCCGTCGGCGGCTCGACCCTGAGCGAATTTTCACTGGAGGCGCGATTCCGGCTGAAAGCGTTCGGCGGGAATTTCGGGCTGGTGCCGTTCTTCGACGGCGGCCAGCTCACCAACGACGCGGTCCCGGGGTTCAGCCAATGGCAGTTCGGGGCCGGGCTGGGCTTGCGTTATTACTCGACCTTCGGCCCGATCCGGATCGACGTCGGAACGCCGCTCAACCCGCGCCATGGCGATAGCAGGATCGCGGTGGCGGTGTCGCTTGGGCAGGCTTTCTGATGGCCGAAGCCGCGGCCATCGAAGGGGAAGGCGAAGGGCCCCATTACCGGCTAAAGCGGCACTGGACCCGGCGGCTCTTGACCGAGCTTGCCGCTCTGCTGCTTGGCCTTGCTCTTCTTCTGGCGGTCGGCCTGGCCATCCTCGACACGGCGCCCGGTCACCGCTGGATCGCCGACCGGATTGCGGGGATCGAGACATCCTCGGGCCTGCGGTTCCGGGTCGGGCGGATTGAAGGGTCGATCTTCGGTGAATCCAGGCTGAAGAACGTCTCCATCCTCGACCAGCACGGGACCTTTTTCACCTCTCCCGAGATCGACCTCGACTGGACCCCCGGCGCCTGGCTGTACAACAAGCTCTACATCGAGCGTCTCCACGCCGACCGCGCGACGCTCATTCGCCTGCCTAAGCTGAAGCCGAGCACCAAGAAGGGGCCGATCCTGCCCGGCTTCGACATTCATGTCGGCAAGCTTTCGATCGACCGGCTGGAGATCGGCGAGGCCGTCAGCGGAACCGCGCGAGTGGGCCGGCTGGAGGGGAGCGCCGATGTCCGGTCGGGCAGGGCGGTCGTCAAGCTGAATGCGGCCATCGACGGCTCCGACAGATTGCTGGTGGATCTCGACGCGGAACCCGACGGCGACCGCTTCGACCTGGAGCTTCGGGCCCAATCGATCGCCAATGGTGTCATACCCGCGCTTCTCGGGTCGAAGCGCTCGCTCGATGCCGTAATCACCGGCGACGGCAGCTGGACTGAGTGGAAAGGCAAAGCGGCGCTCAACCTGTCGGGCCGTCCGACCGCACGGCTCGCGCTTTCCGCGACCGACGGCCGGTTCAACCTCTCGGGCGTGATGAACCCGGCGCAATTCCTTCGCGGCCGGCTGATGCGGCTCACCACGCCGCTCGTCCGGGTAAATGGGTCGGCGAGGCTTAAGGACCGGATCCTCGGCGGCCAGCTTACCATTGGTTCCGGTGCTCTTCGAGCGGTCGCGAGCGGGGCGCTCGACCTGGCAAACAACCGCTTCCGGAGCGTCCGGGTGGGTCTCGACCTGCTCAGGCCCCCGGCCTTGTTCACGAACATGACCGGCCGCAACGTCCGGATGCTGATCACGCTCGACGGGCCGTTCGGCACCGCCAATTACGCTTACCGGCTGACCTCCCCTGGCGTGAAGTTCGACAATACCGGCTTCGTCGATGTCCTTGCCGACGGCAGGGGGCAGCTTTCGCCCTGGCCTATGCGCGTGCCGCTGCACCTGCAGGCAAAAGCCATCGCCGGGGTCGGCGACACGGCCAGCGATATCCTGGCAAACGCCCGTCTCGACGGGATCCTCAGCATCACGCCGAAACTGGTTCGAGGCGACAATATCGAGCTTCGAAGCGCCCAGCTCAATGGCAAGGTTTCGCTCCTCATCGACCTCGTCACCGGCGACTTCCAGATCCTGCTGTCGGGCGGCATGCACCGCTATTTCATCCCGGGCGTCGGGATCGTGGACGTGTTGACCGATCTTCGGGTGGTGCCGGGTCCGAATGGGCACGGAACGGTCGTCACCGGGACCGCGAAAGCCTGGGTCCGGCGCCTGGACAACAGCTTCTTCCAGAGCCTGACGGGCGGGCTTCCGCGAATAGAGACCAATCTGACGCGGACCGCGGACGGAATCCTGCACCTTTCGAACCTGCAACTTTATTCGCCCAGGCTTCGGCTGGCGGGGGAAGGGTATCGCAATCGTGACGGCACCTTCCACATCACCGCGCACGGGCGGCAGGCGACTTACGGCCCTGTTCGGATGGTGCTCGACGGTGACATCGCCCGCCCGCGGGTGCAGCTATTCCTCGAACGGCCGAACGACACCCTGGGGCTCGAAAGCGTCCGGCTCAACCTCGATCCGATCGCCGCCGGCTACAATTACAGGGCGAGCGGAGGTTCGCGGCTCGGGCCGTTCACGAGCCACGGGCAGATCCTGATGCCCAATGGCGGGAAGACGGTCATTGCCATCGCCGCGCTCGATGTGAACGGGGCGCAAGCCAGCGGCAATCTTCGCGCCGATCCCGGCGGTTTCACCGGCTTGCTGGATGTCGCGGGCGGCGGCGTAACCGGCCAGCTCGCGTTCGCGCCGGTCGGCGACGCGCAGAAGATCGAGGCTCACCTCACCGCTGACAAGGCCAGCTTCCCAGGCGCGCTTTCGGTGCGCAGCGGGAGGCTCGACGGAACGGTCGTGCTTGCCGACGGCCGGACGACTCTCAACGGAGTAGTCAACGCCCGGGGCGTCGAGGTCAGCGGGATCAGCATGGCCCGGCTAACGGCCAACGCGAATCTCGTGAACGGAAGCGGCCAGGTTCGAGCAGCGTTCGCCGGCCGCCGCGGAGCCGAGTTCCAGTTCACCACGCTGGCCGAGATCTCGCCCGACCAGATCCGGCTGAGCGGACGGGGGGCGGTCGATCGCAAGCCGCTGGTGCTGGAACAGGCGGCTGTGCTCACGAAGGCCGGTGACGGGTGGGCGCTCGCGCCGACCAGAGTCGCGTTCGCCGGCGGCCATGCGGTGGTGTCCGGCAACAGCGGATCGAGCCCCAGCGTCAACGCCCAGCTTCGCTCGATGCCGCTCAGCGTGCTCAACATCGCCTGGCCGAACCTCGACCTCAGTGGCCGCGCCAGCGGCACGCTCGAATATGCCTGGAAAGGCAGCCGGTCGGGCAAGCTCGACCTGACGGTTCGAGGGCTCAGCCGGTCCGGCCTGGTGCTCGCTTCGCAACCCATCGACCTCGGCATCGCGGCGGTGCTGACGCAGGACAAGGCGGGGATCAGGGCTGTCGCCGTCAGCAATGGACAGACGATCGGGCGCGCTCAGGCCAGGCTCGGGCCGCTCGGTCCGGGCTCCGTGATGACAGCGCTGATGAATGCGCCGGTATTCGCCCAGCTTCGCTACCAGGGGCCGGCGGATACCTTGTGGCGGCTGTCGGGGATCGAGCTGTTCGATCTTACCGGCCCGGCGGCGATCGGGGCGGACATTGGCGGGACGCTGGCCAACCCGACCGTGCGCGGTGCGCTCAAAGCGGAGAATGCGCGGCTTGAGAGCCCCGTCACCGGAACGGTCATCACCAACCTTGTCGCCCAGGGGCGGTTCGAAGGCCCGCGTCTCGTCTTCAGCAGGCTCGGTGGCCAGACACCGGGCGGCGGATCGATCAGCGGCTCGGGTAACGTCACCTTCTCGGAAGGGAAGACCCTGCTGGACCTCTCGTTCAATGCGTCGGAGGCGCAGCTTCTCAACCGCGACGACGTCGCCGCGAAAGTCACCGGCCCGCTTCGAGTCCGCTCAAGCGCGAGTGGTGGCGGCACGATTTCCGGCAAGCTTCACCTCAACAGCGGCCGCTTCACCCTTGGGCAGGCGAGCAGCGCAGCGGCGGTGCCCAAGCTCAACGTCACCCACGCCGGTCTCGATGAAGCCGACGTGATCGAGCCGGAACAGCTCCATCCGTGGAAGCTGGACGTGGACCTAGCCGGCGGAAATCTCGCGGTCCGCGGGCTCGGAATCCGGAGTACCTGGACGACAGATATCCACATCGGCGGCTTCGCGGATTCCCCGGCTTTTACCGGCCGTGCCGACCTCGTCCGCGGAGATTATGAATTCGCCGGACGCACGTTCCGCCTCGACCGTGGAGTCATCCGCTTCCGGGGAGAGAGCCCACCCAACCCGTTGCTCGACATTCGCGCGCTCGCCCAGGTGCAGGGGCTGGATGCGACCGTACTGGTGCAGGGCACGGGCCTGCATCCGGAAATCAGCTTCGCGTCGAACCCGCCGCTTCCTCAGGACGAGCTTCTGTCGCGGATCCTGTTCGGGACCTCGATCACCAACCTGTCGGCACCCGAGGCGTTGCAGCTCGCTTCGGCCGTGGCCGCGCTCAACTCGGGGGGCGGGAGCCTCGACCCGATCAATGCCTTGCGAAAGGCCGTCGGGCTCGACCGGCTGCGCGTTCTTCCCGCGGATATTTCGACCGGGCAGAAGACGTCGATCGCCGCGGGCAAATATATTGGCCGCAAGCTCTACGTGGAGGTCATCACCGACGGCCACGAATATTCGGCGACCCGCGTGGAGTATGAAATCACCCGCTGGCTGTCCGTGCTGTCGACAATCTCGACCATTGGCCGCGCGCAGGCGAGCGTCAGGGTATCGAAGGATTATTGACGGCCGCCCGCGCGGTTGCGACGAGGGCGCAAAGGGGAGGGACCGAATTTGAAAAACTGGAAAGTCCGCAAGGCCATTGTCGCTCGCGAGGACATGGCGCCGGAGCATCGGCTAAACCCGACGCTGTCCTGGCCGCATCTCATTGCGCTCGGCGTCGGTGCCATCGTCGGCACGGGCATCCTGACCCTGACCGGGGTTGGCGCGGCCAAGGCGGGCCCGGCGGTGATCCTCAGCTTCGCCATCGCCGGCGTCATCTGCGCTTTCGCCGCGCTCGCTTATGCCGAGATGGCGACCATGTATCCCGCTGCTGGTAGTGCCTACACTTACAGCTACGTCGTCTATGGCGAGCTCATCGCCTGGGTCGTGGGATGGTCGCTGATCCTGGAATACAGCCTGGTGGTCAGCGCGGTTGCGGTCGGCTGGTCGGGTTACGCAAGCGGATTCCTCATAAGCATAGGCGCGGGGCTGCCCGCCGCGATCACACAGGGGCCGGAGCTCGGCGGCGTCGTCAACCTGCCGGCGATCGCGGTCATCGTGGCGGTTGCCGCAATGCTCATTTACGGCACTCGCGAGAGCGCCAACGTCAACGCCTTCCTCGTCGTCGTGAAGCTTCTTGCGCTGGCCCTGTTCGTCGTCGTTTGCCTGCCGTTCTTCGACATCGGCAACTTCCACCCGTTCATGCCTTACGGTTTCCCGAGGAGCGGCGCCTCCGGGTCGGAAGTTGGAGTGATGGCCGCCGCTGCGATCATCTTCTTCGCTTTTTACGGCTTCGACGCGATCGCGACCGCGGCCGAGGAAACCAGGAACCCCGAACGGGACCTGGGAATCGGAATCATCGGATCGATGATCCTTTGCATCGTCATCTACATGGCGGTCGCCGCCGCAGCGATCGGGGCGCTCGCCTACACGCACTTCGCCAACAGCCCGGAGCCGCTTGCACTGATCCTTCGCGAGATCGGCAAACCATGGGCGGCAAGCATCCTCGGCGCGGCAGCGGTCATCGCTCTCCCGACCGTGATCCTCGCCTTCTTCTACGGGCAGAGCCGGATCTTCTTCACGATGGCTCGAGACGGGCTCCTCCCGACGAGTCTCGCCCGGGTGTCGAGCCGGGGAACTCCGGTCCGGATCACCATCTTCACCGCGATCGTGGTTGCGGTGATCGCCGGCATTTTCCCGCTGGAGGAAATCGCAGCACTCGCCAACGCGGGCACGCTAACCGCCTTCATCGCGGTGTCGGCCTGCATGCTGGCGATGCGCAAGCGAGAGCCCAACGCCCCTCGTAAGTTCTCCGCGCCGGTGCCATGGGTCGTCGGCACGATCGCGATCCTCGGCTGCGCCTATTTGTTCTGGAGCCTGCCGATCAAGACCCGCGAATATTTCGTGTTCTGGAACGCGATCGGGCTGGTCGTCTACTTCCTCTACGGCGCCGGCCAGGCGGAGAAGGCGAGGGCCGCCGCCTAGCTCGAATAATACATGTCGAACTCGACCGGGCTTGGCGTGGTTTCCCAGCGCATCACTTCTTCCCACTTGAGTTCGATGTAGGCGTCGATCTGATCGTCGCTGAAGACGTCGCCCTTGGTCAAAAAGGCGCGGTCGTTCTGCAGGTTGATCAGGGCCTCGCGAAGGCTTCCGCAGACGGTCGGGACGTCCACCAGTTCCTGAGGCGGCAGGTCGTAGAGGTTCTTGTCCATCGGATCGCCCGGATGGATTCGGTTCTGGATGCCGTCGAGGCCGGCCATCAAGAGCGCCGAATATGCGAGATAAGGATTGGCGAGCGCGTCGGGAAAGCGGAACTCGACCCGCTTCGACTTCTCGCCGGCGCCGTAGGGAATCCGGCAGCTCGCCGAGCGATTGCGGCTCGAATAAGCGAGCAAAACCGGTGCTTCGAAGCCCGGCACCAGGCGCTTGTAGCTGTTGGTGGTCGGGTTGGTGAACGCGTTTAGCGCGCGGGCATGCTTGATGACGCCGCCGATGAAATAGAGCGCCGTCTCGCTTAGCCCCGCATAGCCGTTCCCGGCGAACAAGGGCTTTCCGCCTTTCCAGATCGAAAAGTGCGTGTGCATCCCGCTGCCGTTATCCTTGGCGATCGGCTTGGGCATGAAGGTCGCGGTCTTGCCGTAGGCATGGGCGACCATGTGAACCACGTACTTGTAAATCTGCATCCGGTCGGCTGTCTGGACGAGGTCGCCGTAGGTGAGGCCGAGCTCGTGCTGCGAGGCTGCGACCTCGTGATGGTGCTTGTCCATCGGCAAGCCCATCTCGATCATGGTCGAGACCATCTCTCCGCGGATATCCATCGCGCTGTCGACCGGGGCGACGGGGAAGTAGCCGCCCTTGGCTCGCGGCCTGTGGGCAAGGTTGCCGCCATCATATTCGCGGTTGGTGTTGGTCGGCAGCTCGATGTCGTCGATCCGGAAGCAACTGGCGTTGTAGGTGTCTTCGAAGCGGACGTCGTCGAACATGAAGAATTCGGCTTCGGGGCCGACATAAACGGTGTCGCCGATTCCGGTCTGCTTCAGATAGGCCTCGGCACGGGTCGCGGTGGAGCGCGGATCGCGGCCGTAAAGCTCGCCCGTCGACGGCTCGACGACATTGCAGAACAGGACGAGCATCGGCGTGGCGCTGAACGGATCGACATAGGCCGCGTCGAGGTCCGGCTTCAGGATCATGTCGGACTCGTTGATTGCCTTCCACCCGGCGATCGAGCTTCCATCGAACATGAAACCGTCGGTCAGCTGGTCCTCGTCGACCATTCCGCTGGCCATGGTCAGGTGCTGCCACTTGCCCTTGGGGTCGGTGAAACGGAGGTCGATCCACTCGATCTCCTCGTCCTTGATCCTCGAAAGAATGGTTCCAGCGTCCACCATGGTGCGCTCCCTGCTGTTCTCGTTGCCGCGCTCCGGATGAAAACCACCGCGCCCGGGCGGCTATTCAGCCACTCGGGTGGAAGTTCGCGAATCCGAAGCTTGGGAGGGGGTTTTTGCGGTTGCGGCGCGCTAAATCCAGTCGCCCGTGAACTTTTCACCGGCGCGAAAAAGGGCCGGAGCGGGCGCGCCGCCCCGGCCCATCCTGGTTGTCTCGAATTACTTCTTTTGGCTCAGCAGCTGCTTCGAGATGCTCTGGGCGAGCGCCTTGGAACCGCTCTTTGCGGCGCAAGTCGTGTCCCCGGCCTTTTTCTGCTTTGCGAGCACGTTGGCACTCACATCGCAGACAGTCGCCGCGACCCCGACCGGGACCTGGACGCTGATCGGCACGTTGAGATTGTTGAGCGCCGCGATTTGGTCGTTGTTGAGGAAGTTGTTCAGGATCGAAACGTCCTGAACGGTAACGGTCACCAGCCCCTGGGAAGCGTTGAGCTGCGCTACCGCGGGCGTTGCCGCCACTGCAACGGCGACGGCGGCGGCGGTCATGATCTTACGCATTGGACTACTCCTGTGCTTGCAAAATGGACGCGGGTTGAGGCGTCCGATCGGTGCAAAACGCGCAGAAAGTCCTTTTCGATCATGGTCTTGCGACCAGCGGGGGCGGATTCGTGACAGCCGCCGCAACGGTCACATCATGGTGTTGCCCGGAATGCCGGTGGTCTGGTCGCCGCCGGTGACGTCGCCACCGGTCGAGATTTGCTGCTGTACGACCTGGGTGAGCTGGGCGCTGGTGGTCGTTGCGGTGCAGCTCGCGTTTCCGCTCGCAACCGATGCGGCGAGCGCATCGACCGATACTCCGCACACGCTCGCGGCGACGTCGATCGGAACCTGGGCTGTGACCGGGATCGAGTTGCGATTCACCTGGAGGGAGACGGAGAGATCGTTGAGCACGTTCCGGAGGTTGACGTTGATCAGGGTAGGGATGTCGGTTCCCGATCCCGAGCCGCCGCTTCCGCCCGTCGTGCCGGTCGTGTTCTCCGTCGTGGCGGCAGTGCCCGCGCTCCGCGGCGCATCCTGCTTGCAGCCAGCAGCACCGATGACAAGGACGGCTACAGTGGCGATTCCCAGAGCTTTGAACGGCGTGCCCGCCATAATCTTTCCTCCTACTCGCAACAGGTGTTGGTGGTCGGCGACGTCGTGGTCGGGGTCGTTGGCGTCGTCGTCGGGCTGGTAGTCGTCGTCGGAGTCGTGGTCTGCGCCCCGCCTCCCACCGACCCGTTGGCAGCGAGCTGCTGCTGGATGTACTGCTTCAGCTCGGGCGAAATGCTGTTTGCCGTGCAGCCTTCGCTCGAACCGCCGCCCGCACCGATCGAAAGAACGTTGATCGAAACGCCGCATACGTTCGCGGCGATGCTGATCGGGATTTGGGCGTTGATCGGTATGTTGGCCTTGTCGATGTTGAGATCGAGCGAAAGGTCGTTGAGAACGTTCGACAAGTCGACGTTGACCAGAGAAACCGCACCGTCCGCAAGGTCGCCCGCGCCGTTGACGACGGTTTCGCCAGCGCTTTGGACAGCATCGGCGGCACTGTTGGCAGTCTTGCAACCGGCAAGTGAAAGAATGGCCGTAACGGCTGAAATCACTGGGAAAATACGCATACAAGACACCCCTGTTAAGCAACCTTGCAAACACGCCGGGGGCGGCTTTGTTTCCGCCGCCCCCGGTTATTTGGGCTGGCGTCAGATGTTGCCGGTCAGGAGCAGGATGATGACGATGATCAGGACGATCCCGAGCAGGCCGGACGGACCATAGCCCCAGCCGCGGGAGAAGCCCCAGGTCGGCAAGGCCCCGATAAGGAGCAGGATGATTAGGATGATCAAAATGGTGCCAAGCATGGCCGTTCCTCCAATTTCTTTGGTTTGGAGGCCGTAACGACGGGACTATCCCCGCGGTTGCCTAAAAAACGCGGCGCTGGGCCGCGATCAGCATCCTCAGGAGCATGGCGACGGGGCGCGGAACGCCGACCTTCCCTTCAAGCCAGAGGCTGACGGCCGATCGGGATACGCCGATCGCGTTCGCAAGGTCGGATTGGGTGCGATAGCCGAGGCTGCGCATCGCCGACTTGAGCTCGTCCGGGGCCATCGAGGCGAGCCGCTCGTCCTTCTGCGGGCCCTGATCAGATGGCATCGGCGCCCCTGTCGCCGGTGCGGATCCGTATGGCATCGTCGATCGGAAGCACGAAGATCTTGCCATCGCCGATGCGTCCGGTCCGGGCGGCCTGCGTGATGGCTTCGATCACGTTTTCGACAATGACGTCTTCGACGACCACCTCGACCTTCACCTTGGGAAGGAAGTCGATCACATATTCCGCGCCCCGATAGAGCTCGGTATGCCCCTTCTGGCGGCCGAAGCCTTTGACCTCGGTCACGGTTATCCCGGACACGCCGATCTCGTGCAGCGCGTCCTTGACGTCATCGAGCTTGAACGGCTTGATCACCGCTTCGATCTTCTTCACGCCGAACCTCTTTCGTGGCGGTTCGAGGCTAATGCCCAATCCCCGCCGCATTTGAAAGGCACAGCGCGCCAGCGATGGACAAAGCGATCATTCTTTCGGCGGGGCAGGGCAGTCGCCTCGGCCGCCTCGTCGACGACAAACCAAAGTGCCTGATCGATTTCGGCGGAAAGACGCTTCTCGACCGGCAGCTCGATGCGCTTGCCGCGAACGGAGTCCCCGAAGCCGTTGTCGTGACGGGCTTTCATGACGACATGGTCAGCTCGGCAATCGCCAGGCGGAGCGGCGGGCCGAACGTCCGCACAGTCTACAATCCGTTCTACAAGGTCGCCGACAATCTCGGGTCGCTTTTCATGGCTCGCGAGGAGCTTACGGGCGATTGCCTCGTGTGGAACGGCGATACGCTCGTGTCGGACGCGCTGATGGCAAAGGTCGCCGGCAATGATCGCGACGGGATTTCCGTAACCATCGATCGCAAGCACGGTTACGACGAAGACGACATGAAGGTCGTCGTCGATCCCGATGGACGGCTCCGGGCGATCGGCAAGCGCATCGCCGAGGGAGTCAACGGCGAGTCGATTGGATTGCTCGCCTTTCGCTCGGGCGGGGCCGAGCGCTTCCGCGAGGCGATCGAGCGCGATATCCGGACTCCGGAGGGGACGACTATCTGGTACCTCCGCGTGATCCACCACCTGGCCCAGACCTCGGACGTGTGGACGCTCGACATCAATGGCGAGGAATGGGGCGAGGTCGACTTCCCGGCCGACGTGGATCACGCGCGGCAACTGGTCGCGGCATGGGATTCGAGGAAGAATTCCGCCGCCGCCTGAGATGCCGCCGCCCAGTGGCTTGAAACGCGCAAGCGACAGGCCATATCGGTGGTGCAATGTTCAAGATCGCGATCACCGATCGGCCAGAGGTGCACAGCGGGAGCAGCACCGCACGGCGCCTGAGCGCCTGACGCTCGCTTCTTAAAGAAGCGGCGCGGCGCCAACTCCCTGCTGCGCAACTCCGCAGCATTTTTTCCGAGCCCTGGTTTTTCGGCGCGCCGTCCACCGGCTCGGCTCGAAGGTGCGCGCGCATCAATGGAGAATAGCCATGGCCAGTTCAGAGCTGCTTCTTCGACGGGTGATGGCCGCCCGCAGCGGCGAGGCGCTGGATCTGAAAGAGAGTGAAATGAACAAGAATTATTCGCAGGTCGACATCGATGGCTCCGGAAGGCTGCTTCCTTCCGACTTCCCGCCCGCAACTTTGGCGATCGTTGGAGCGATCGTAGCGGTGAAGCTGTTCCTGCTCGCTTTCCTGTTGGTGTCGATCTGATTTCGGCACCGGCCCGCCGGCCCGCTGGGGCTTCTCCCCGCCTCATGCACGCCAGCGCCCGCCGGCGGGCCATCGCCGCCTAAAAATAAGGCGGCTTGTCGAAGCCTTTCGGGCTCTTGGTGAAGATCTCGCAGCCGGTTTCGGTGATCCCGATCGAATGCTCGAACTGCGCCGACAGCGAGCGGTCGCGGGTGACGGCAGTCCAGCCGTCGTCGAGCAGCTTCACGTCCGCGCGGCCGATGTTGATCATGGGCTCGACGGTGAAGATCATTCCGGGCTTGAGTTCCGGTCCCGTGCCCGGGCGCCCGGCATGGATCACTTCCGGGCTGTCATGGAACAGCCTGCCGACGCCATGGCCGCAAAAGTCGCGGACGACGCTGTAGCGGTTTTTCTCGGCGTGGGTCTGGATGGCGTGGCTGATGTCCCCCAGCCGATTGCCCGGCCTGGCCTGTTCGAGACCAAGCATCAGGCATTCGTAGGTGATGTCGACCAGGCGGCGCGCCTTGATCGGGACGTCTCCGACAAGGAACATCCGGCTGGTGTCGCCGTGCCATCCATCGAGGATCGGAGTGACGTCGATGTTGACGATGTCGCCGTCCTTGAGGACTCGCTCTCCCGGAATCCCGTGGCAAACGACATGGTTGATCGAGGTGCAGCAGCTCTTGGTGAAGCCGCGATAGCCGAGCGTTGCGGGAACTCCGCCGCCCTCCACCGTCATTCGATAAACGATCGCATCCAGCTCGTCGGTCGTGACTCCCGGTACGACGTGCGGAACCAGCGCATCGAGGAGTTCGGCCGCGAGCCGGCCAGCCTTGCGCATTCCGTCAAAAGCTTCCGCCCCGTGAAGCTTGATAACTCCGTTGCGGGACTCGACGCTCTCGTCAGCGGTGACGGTGATATATTGGGTCATGAGCCGCTAAATAGGCGCTTTGGTCCCGCTTTGCACCCGGTTGCGATTCATTTCGCTCACTTCAGGAATTGTTCGGCGTCGACCAGGCGGACATCCTGCATCATGTCCAGATAGGCGTCGAGATGACCCTTGTGGGTCGCTCCGACGATGACCAGCACATGCGCTCCCGGCTTTTGCTGAAAGGCCTTGTGGATGTTGGCGGCCATCCTGAGATTCCGGGTTTCCCACCAGGACATATATTGGCGCCCATAGGGCTGAGCCGCAGCCGACCGCGCTGCAGCGCCCATGTCGAGCGCAATGGTTTCGCGCTGGGTCTCGGGCGCATTGAGGAAGCGGTAAAAATCGATGATTGCAGCGGACGCGGCCAAGTCCGCCTGGCGCTTCAGAAATTCCGCGCGCACCGCGGGCACGGGCTTGACGTCCCACACGTGCTGCAGCGCCTTGCCATAGGCCTCGCCCTCCGGACTCTTGTCTTCGATTGCCCAGTCGGCGCTGTGGTCATCCATCAGGTAAACCCGGTTGAGGCCCAGCCGGGCGGCAAGCGCCGCCGCAACGTCGTAACTTTCGTTGGGCGCCTTGTCCTTGCGGGCGAGGATTTCGATCATCGCTTGGGTGAGGCCATCTCCGGCGCGCTGCTCGCCCGCCGACAACTGGCGCCATTGCACCTGCGCCGAGGGCCGGTCGTTCGCCGCCATGAACAGCATCGCGAGGTGGCGCCTCTGGGCCGCGGTCGGCACCTTGGGCCATGAGGCGAGGACCTGCTCCACCTGCTGGTCGGCCTGCGCCACGGTCAGGCCTGTCGATTTCTCCCATTCCGCCGTGTCCCAGCAATAGGTGTCCCAGGCATCGGCATGCTGCCATTTGAATTGCTTCAGCATTTCGCACTGCTCGCCCGACAGCCCTTCGATTGCGATCACGTCGGGCCTGAATGCGGCCAGCCGGTCGAGGAGCGGATCGAGAAGTTTCGGGTCGAGCCTTTTCGGAAGCTGGGAAAGATGCGGGCTTCCAAGGACCAGCACTTGCGCCGGCGGGCCTGCCAGCTCCGTCTTGTGCGCTCGCGGATCGTAGGCCGGCGTACCGGCAGCGAAGGCCTGGGCAGCGCCGGCGATGAGCAAGAATGTCAGCATCGAGTCTCCCTCAGTCGCAGCTGTGTTACATATGTAAGGCACTTAGGGCAACCGTTGCGAGTCCGGCGGCGAGGGCTAGAGGGGATGCATGGCGCCTTCTCGAATCTGGACCGCTGCCCTTGTCGTCATCGGTGACGAAATCCTGTCCGGGCGGACCGAAGACAAGAATATCGCCCAGGTCGCACGCTGGCTGAACGGGCAGGGGATACGCCTGGTCGAGGTGCGCGTGGTCCCCGACCAGGAGCAAGCGATCGTCGACGCGGTCAACGCGCTTCGCCCGGCGCACGATTATGTCATTACCACCGGCGGAATCGGCCCGACCCACGATGACATCACCGTGGATTCGATCGCCGCGGCCTTCGGGGTACCGGTGATCGTTCACCCCCAGGCCCGGGCGATCCTCGAAGACTATTACCGCGACCGGCCGCTCGGTTTGACGGAGGCTCGGCTCCGGATGGCGCGTGTTCCGGAAGGCGCCGAGCTGATCCCCAACCCGACCTCCGGCGCGCCCGGAGTGAAGATGGGGAATGTCTACATTCTCGCCGGCGTGCCGAACATCGCGGCGGCGATGCTGGAGGCTCTCAACGGCCGGCTTGAGGGCGGCAAGCCGCTGGTGTCGGTGACCGTCCGAGCCCATGCAGCGGAAAGCGATGTCGCGGCGCTTCTCAAGCAGGTGCAGGACGACCATCCCGGAACCGCTATCGGCAGCTACCCCTTTTACCGGGAAGGCAATTTCGGAGCCGACTTCGTGGTGCGGTCGGACGATGAAGCGCTGGCGGAGGCTTGCGCCGCGGAACTTCGAAGGCGCCTGAAGGAAGCGAAGATCGAGGTTGCCGACGAGGCTTGAGCTGTGGCAGTGGCCGCGGCTCCAGGCGGGTATGATGTAATGGTAGCCTGTCAGCTTCCCAAGCTGAACGCACGGGTTCGATTCCCGTTACCCGCTCCA
>JBDZVP010000076.1:0-4039 GCA_040255765.1 Sphingomonadales bacterium
CGCTGTACCGGCGGACTCATTTGCCCGGCGCAAAGAGTTGAGCGTCTGAAACATTTCGTCAGCCGAACAGCGCTCGACATCGAGGGTCTCGGCGAGAAAAGCATCCAGGAGTTTTTCGACATCGGCTGGCTGCAATCGCCCGCCGACATCTTCCGGCTCCGGAAGCATCGCGACGAGCTGATCGGACGCGAAGGCTGGAAGGAGAAATCGGTCGATAACCTGCTCGCGGCGATCGAGGCGAAGCGCCAGCCAGACCCGGCGCGGCTGCTGTTCGGCCTCGGAATCCGGCACGTGGGAATCGTCACCGCAAAAGACCTGTTGAAATGCTTCGGCACCGTCGAGGAGCTTCGGCGGGTGGCCATGAGCGATGAGGCAGCCGCCGAATTGTCAGGAGTCGAGGGGGTCGGGCCGGTTGTCGCCGAAGCGCTCGTGGATTTCTTCCACGAAAAGCACAACCGCGAGGTGCTCGACGACCTCCTGTCGGAAGTCTCGCCAACGCCGTTCGTCAGCCAGGCCCGGGAAACCGAGTGGACCGGCAAGACGATCGTCTTCACCGGGAGCCTGGAAACCATGAGCCGGGACGAGGCCAAGGCACAGGCCGAGCGCCTGGGAGCGCGGTCGGCGGGATCGGTCAGCGCGAAGACCGACCTCGTCGTTGCAGGTCCAGGAGCAGGCTCAAAGCTCAAGAAGGCCGAGGAGCTCGGTATTCGCGTGATCGGCGAAGCCGAGTGGGCGAGGATCGTGGCCGAAGCCTAGCGCCTGCTCGACCTCGACTGCACGAAACCCCAAACCGCGATGGCCGCGAGCACCGTCAGCGCTGCTCCAGAGTCCGCGATCCAGTCGACGGGGTCGCTGTCGCGGTGGATTTGCGGGATCATCTGCGCGAACTCGATCAAGGCTCCGAAAGCCATTAGCCCGAGCAGCAATTTGCGCTTCTTCATCTGCGGATAAGCGAAATGCCCGAGCGCCGCGAGCACCAGGAATGCGAATATGTGCTGAATCTTGTCGGAAACGGGAAGTTCCGGAGGGCGCGGCGTCACCGCCATTGCGAAAGCAAAGGCGCAAGCCATCCAAAAGAGGATTCGATAAAGCGTTCGCTTCGCCGGTTTGCCTTCGGGCCTGGAGTCGGCGGTGGAGCTCAATGGCCTACTGACCGACCGACGTTCGCCTGATGAAATCCGCGACATTGTCGTGAAGCTCGACCAGCGTCGGCGGGTGGACGTAGACCATGTGGCCGGACTGGTAATAATGATATTCGATGTTCTGCTGGATGGCCGGCGGCACCGGCAGGTGGCGAAGCTCCATCACGCCTTCGAAGTACGGCGTTGAAATGTCGTAATAGCCGCCGTTGACCATCACCTTCATCGTCGGGTTCACCTTCATCGCCGTCGCGAGGTCGGGAAGGACGTTGGGGAGCATGATGAGCGGCTTGTCGGCGCCGGGCGGCTGATGCCTGTAATCCCACTTGCCGTAGATTGGGATGCCCGACTTGAACTGGATGCCGGGCCGGTAATTCAGCCGGTTGCGCGAATAATCGTGCCACGCCGCGACATAGGCCGCGCCGAGCGCCGCGCCCTGCGGGTCGTAGGTCGCGGTCTTGCTGAGCGGGTCCAGGGTCGCTCCGACGAAACGCGTATCGAGAGTTCCGGTCGTTAGCTGCTCTTTTTCCAGCAGTTCCTTCTGGAAGGCGCCATATTCGATCCGGAGGTTGGTCTTGACGAGGTAGGGCACGGGCAGGCCGGTGTAATCCGATAGCCGTTCCGCGATTCGCTGCCGCTCGTCAGGCGAAAGCGTGTTCCCCTTGATCAGCGCCTGCTCGTAATCGGTCGTCGCGAAATGCTCGACCTCGTTCAGGAAAGCGCGCAGGTCCGCGGGCCGATCCTTGACCTTGTTGAAGTACCAGGCCGTGGCCGCATAAGTCGGGAGCGCCACGACATAGGGCATGTCGATTCCAGGGTTCAGTTGCGGGTCGTCGGGCATGACGTCCCAATTGAGGATGTCGCTCAACAAGATCAGGCCGTTCAGGTCGATGTCCGCATTCTGCAGCGAATAAGCGAGGCCCGCGCCGCGCATCGTCCCGTAGCTTTCGCCGAAGAGATATTTCGGGGAGTTCCAGCGGTCGTACTTGGTCAGGAACTGGCTGATGAAATCGGTGAACGCATGGATGTCCTGGTCGACTCCATAAAAAGCCTTTTCCTTGTCCTTGCCGGCGATGCGGCTGAATCCGGTGCCCGGAGCATCGATGAACACAAGGTCGGAAGCGTCGAGCAGGCTCTCGCTGTTGTTGACGGTGGAATAAGGCGCCGGCGGATTGTGCTTTCCGTCGGTCGTCTCGACCCGAACCGGCCCGAACGCGCCCATATGAAGCCAGATGCTCGATGAGCCGGGGCCCCCGTTGAACAGGAAGGTGATCGGCCGGCCGGCCGCGGGCGCGCCCTGCTTGAAATAGGCGGTGTAGAACATGGATGCTTCCGGCTTGGGGCCGTCCTTGCCCTTGTCATCGCTGGCCGATGCATCGGCCTCGATCTGATCGGTGTCGGACCATTCCTTGGCGTGAACCACGAGGGTGCCGGCAATGGATTCATAGGCGATCGGCTGGCCGCCGATAATGACGGTCCCGGCTGAGCGGACTTCGGCAGGTTTGAAGAATTCCTTCGCGGGCTGCTTTGCTTCCGACGTTTTGGCGACGGCCGTCTTCGCAGGGTGCTTATCGACAGGTTTGGCAGGGGCTGGCGACGCGACGAGCGCGGTTGCGGCAAGCAAGGCGAGATATTTCATTACGCAGGTGTTGCAGCGCCCGTTCGGCCGAGCAAGTGAAATTGCCGTCAGCCGTGGCGTTCGCAGACGAGGACCGGCCACTCGCCGAAGCTGCGGCTGGAGGGAGTGAGGCCGTGCCTTTCGTAGGCCGAGGCGACGGAAGCTGCCTGCGTGTCGAGAAGTCCCGCGAGGATCACGACTCCGCCCGGCATGAGCGCCTTGGCGAAGTCCGCCGCAAGCTCGATCAGCGGCCCTGCAAGGATGTTCGCTATGATGAGGTCGAACGGTGCGCGCGCGGCGAGCATCGGCGAGTCCATTCCGTCGGCGACTGCAAGCAAAAGCTGGCCCGCGTCGTGGCCGAGTTGGACACTGTTGATTGCCGCATTCTCCCGGGCGACCGCGACCGCGACCGGGTCGATGTCGGTGGCGATGCACTTCGCTTTCGGCCACAAGGCGAGGGCCGCGAAGGCGAGCAGGCCGGTGCCGGTGCCGATGTCCGCGATATTCGTAAACCGCGCGCCGCCGCTCTCCAGCCGGTCGAGCGCTTCTAGGCAGCCGCCGGTGGTCGCATGCTGGCCGGTTCCGAACGCCAGCCCAGCGTCGATTTCGAACGCGACCGTTCCGGGAGGGCGCGCCCGGTACATCGGAGTGTGAACGAAAAAGCGCCCCGCGCGGATCGGCTGAAGCCCCGACTGGCTCATCGTCACCCAGTCCGCCTCGCCGAGCTTCTCGACGTGGATCTTGCCGCTTCCGAGCCCGGTCAAGCGATCGAGATCGGCGGACCGAGGCTCGCGTTCGAAATAAGCGTGCAGCAGCCATTTGTCGGGCTTCGCGGGGTCCGGTTCTTCGGTGACGAGGACCGGAACAGGTTCGTCGAACAGCTCTGCCGGATCGGGAATCGCCGCCGCCTGCGAGCGGTTGCAGCCGAGCGTGACCCGCCAGCTCACTTGGAGGCCGCTTCCTTCGCCAGCCGCTCGTCGAGCTGCTTCGTGAGCTTCGCCGCATAATCGCGGCAGGCGTTGCGATCCTCGAGCGACTTGGACTCGAATCTTTTGATCATGTCGCTCGCGGACGGGTGCGGGGTGAGAAGGATGTCGCAGTCGAGCGCGGCAATCCTGGCGATGCTTGCGCGATAGGCCTTCACATAATCCGCGTGGTCGCTGAACTTGTAATCTTCGCGGCTGACCGGCGACAGGCTGTCGGCGTAGACGATGCTCCGGCAGACGCCGCCGTTGCAGCTGACCCAGTGCCAGCTCATCGCTCCCGGCGTGTGACCGGGGGT
>JBDZVP010000076.1:4139-9002 GCA_040255765.1 Sphingomonadales bacterium
GGAGTCTTCTGGAGCGGAATTACGACCGGGAGAAGCTGCGCTGCACTCGCGAGCAGGAGGCTAGCGAACATAACTCGCGCCGTTGACGTCGATGTTGGCTCCCGTAGCGGATGGAGGCGCTTCGGTCGCGAGCCAGCGGATCGTCTCGGCGATTTCCTTCGTGGTCGCCACTCTGCCGAGCGGGATTTCGGCGAGGATCTTCGCGCCGCCGCGCCCCTGCAGATATTCGTCGGTCATCTCGGACACGGTGAACCCCGGCGACACCGCGAAGGCGAGGATTCCCTCCCCGGCGTAGCCGCGAGCGATGCTTTTGGTCATCGCCAGGATCGCGCCCTTGGAAGCGGCGTAATGCCAGTGTGACGGGCTGTCGCCGCGCGATCCGGCGCGGCTGGAGACGTTGACGATTCGCCCCCCGCCATCGCGCTCGCGGAAGTGCTGGATGGCAAGGCGACAGAGGTCGGCTGAAGCGTAGAGATTGATCCGCATCGTCCTGTCCCAGGCGGAATGCCAGTCGGCATCGGACGCGCTGTCCGCCACGGCTTCATAGATTCCGGCATTGTTGACGAGCGCGTCGATACGCCCGCCGAGCCGCTCGAGTGCGGCGTCCCAAAGCTTTCGCGGCGCGTCGGGATCGGTCAGCTCGCCCGCGAGAAGCTCGCCGTCGCCGCGGCTGGAATGGCCAACGACGTTATGGCCGCGCGATTTGAGGAGGTCGTAAGTCGCCGCGCCAATTCCGCGGCTCGCTCCGGTGATGAGGATGTTCATGAGCGCCGGTCTAGCGGCGCTCACTCGCGCGCGAAAGTCAGGCGGCGATCCCGGCCACGAATTCCTTGGTGGTCGACTTGAAGTCGGCGATCTGGTCGGAGAAGCGGCCGAAGCCCTGCTCGACCTCGTCGATGTCCTTGGCGACATTTTCCGTGTCGCTCCGGATCGCGGCGATCGTCGAGCTCATCGAGTCGGCGGCAAGCGCGGTTTCGTCGACGGCTGCGGTGATCATGGTCACGGTCTGCGCCTGCAATTCCATCGCCTGGCGGATTCGATCGGCCGAGGTCTGGACCTCTTCGACCGTGGTCTGGATCGAGCCGTTGGCTTCCACCGTTTGCTTGGTCGCCTGCTGGATCGCGGTGATCTTGGCGGTGATGTCGTCGGTCGCCCGGGCGGTCTGCGCGGCGAGGGTCTTCACTTCCTGTGCGACAACCGCGAAGCCGCGGCCGGCGTCGCCGGCGCGGGCAGCCTCGATGGTTGCGTTGAGCGCCAGGAGGTTCGTCTGACCCGCGATGTCGCGGATCAGGCTGAGAATGGATTCGATTGCCTCGACGTGCGCGGACAGGGCCTGGCTGACGTTGACTGCCTGCTCGGCCTGGCTTCCGGCTCGGGTTGCGACGTCGGCAGCCACTTCGACTTCGGATCGCGCATCCTCGATCGCGCGGATCAGGCCGGCGGCCGTTTGGGCAGCTTCGCGCATCGCGACCGCCGATTGCTCGGCGGCGGCGGCAACTTCGCTGGTCTTGCCAAGCATCCCTCGAGCCGAGGCGGCGGTGGCCCGGGTGCGGTCGGTCAGGCTCTTCGACTGCTCGGTGCTTCCGCGCACCAGGTCCGCGACCTGCCTGGAGAATTCTTCGCTCTGGCGGCCGCGCGCGTCGGCTGCATCGATCGCTTCGAGAAGCGAAACCTGCGCGAGGATGATATCGGTCTCGAATTGCCCGATCCGGAGAATCGCGCCGACGCATTTGTGCAGTTTTTCGGGTTCGTCACCGAAGCGGTCGATCAGCCGCGCAACCATCCGGTCGGCGGTCGCCGAGCGCTGGCTGATATACTGCGGGACGGACATTTTCTGGGCGAAGATCTCGCGGCCATATTCGGCGACATTCTGGACCCAGGCGGAGTCGACCTTGCCCTCGTAATTGCGGGCAAAACGTTCGGCGCGTTCGGGGCCGAATTCGGCAATGATCTCTTCGGCAAAAATATCGAGCGCGACTTCCTTCAGCAGCTTGATGTCGGCGTCGAGCGATCCGCCCGCATTGTAAGCCGCAAGGCGAGCGCTCACCTGCTCGTCCGTCAGCCGCTGCAGATGCGCAGTGTCGCTCTTCATCGCGTTTCGCTCCGTCGCCATATTTCCCATCGGAGGCGCAATAGGTCCCCCGTTGGCCCCGCTCTTGCGCCAGCAATGGTTAAGAGCCGGTTAGGACGCGCCAATCTTGCGCCGCTGCCGACGCGGTCCTAAGCGGGCTTCGGTCGCGGAAAGCCGGCGGCCCGAGTGCAAATTTTCGAGAGGGTAGCCCGCAAATGGCAACAGTCCGCGACCGACCTCTTTCGCCGCATCTCTCAATCTGGAGATGGGGCCCGAACATGGTCGTGTCGATTCTTCACCGGATCACCGGTGGCGGATTGTCCGTGGTCGGGCTTGCCGTCCTGACCTGGTGGCTGATGGCGATTGCCGGCGGTCCCGACAGTTATGCGACCTTCGCCGGTGCGGCGAGCCACTGGTTCGGGACACTCGTTTTGATCGGGTTGACCTGGCTGTTCTTCCAGCACCTGTTCTCCGGCATCCGGCACCTGCTGATGGATACCGGCATGGGTTACGAACTCAGGGCCAACAAGGCCGGCGCGATTGCCACCATCGTCGGCTCGATCGTCGCGACCGCGGTGGTCTGGGCCTACTGGCTGGGAGCCTTCGCATGAGCATCGGGAAAAGTGCGAGCGGGGTAGGTAAGGTCAAAGGTCTCGGCTCGGCGAGGGAAGGCGGCGACGATTGGCTTCGGGAGCGGCTGACCAGCCTGGCGCTGCTGCTGCTCGGCGCATGGTTTTTGCTCTCGCTCCTGTTCCTCCCCAAGCTCGACCAGCGCACCCTGGCCGAATGGCTTCGGGGAACCGGCGGAGCGGTACCGATGGCGCTGTTCGTGATCGTCGCCTTCTGGCATTCGGTCGATGGCCTGAAGCAGGTCACCGAGGACTATATCGCGAGCGACACCGCCCGCTGGTTCGTCAACACCATCGTCTTCTTCGTCGCCGTTGCGGGTGCGGCATTGTGTCTGTTCGCCTTGGGTAAAATCATTTTCGGAGCCGCCGCGTGAGCGCTTCCTACAAGATCATCGACCACACCTATGACGTCGTCGTCGTCGGAGCCGGCGGCTCCGGCCTTCGAACCACGATGGGTGCGGCCCAGAACGGGCTGAAGACCGCCTGCATCACCAAGGTCTTCCCGACCCGAAGCCATACCGTCGCGGCGCAGGGCGGAATCGCCGCCGCGCTCGGCAACATGGGGCCGGACCACTGGACCTGGCACATGTACGACACCGTCAAGGGCTCCGACTGGCTCGGGGACCAGGACGCGATCGAATATCTGACCCGCGAAGCACCCGCCGCGGTGATCGAACTCGAGCATATGGGAATGCCGTTCAGCCGCACGCCCGAAGGCAAAATCTACCAGCGCGCGTTCGGCGGGATGACTCAGAATATGGGCGAGGGGCCCGCTGCCCAGCGCACCGCGGCGGCCGCCGACCGCACCGGCCATGCGATGCTTCACACGCTCTACCAGCAGAGCCTGAAGTATGACGCCGACTTCTTCGTCGAATATTTCGCGATCGACCTGATCATGGAAAACGGCGCCTGCCGGGGCGTGATCGCAATGTCGATGGAGGACGGTTCCATTCATCGCTACCGCGCGCAGGCGGTGGTGCTTGCGACCGGCGGATACGGCCGAATCTTCCTTTCCTGCACCGGCGCCCACACGCAGACCGGCGACGGAAACGCCATGGCGTTGCGCGCAGGGCTGGGCCTGCAGGACATGGAATTCGTGCAGTTCCACCCGACGGGAATCTACGGCGTCGGGGTGCTGATTACCGAGGGCGCTCGCGGCGAAGGCGGCTACCTTACGAACAGCGAAGGCGAACGCTTCATGGAGCGCTATGCCCCGCACACGAAAGACCTCGCCAGCCGCGACGTCGTGTCGCGCGCGGAATCGATGGAGATTCGCGAAGGACGGGGAGTCGGGGAGAACAAGGATCACATCTTCCTTCACCTCGATCATCTCGACCCGAAGGTGCTGGCGGAAAGGCTTCCGGGGATCAGCGAGAGCGCGAGGATCTTCGCCGGAGTCGACGTCACCCGCCAGCCGATCCCGGTGATCCCGACCGTCCACTACAACATGGGCGGAATCCCGACCAATTATCATGGCGAGGTCGTTACCATTCGCGACGGCAATCCCGACTCGGTGGTGCCCGGCCTGTTTGCGGTCGGAGAGGCGGCCTGCGTATCGGTCCACGGCGCCAACCGTCTCGGCTCCAACAGCCTGATCGACCTCGTCGTTTTCGGCCGCGCGGCCGGAATGCGGCTCGCCGAAGTGTGCAAGGCCGGCGCCTTGCAGGAGCCGCTTCCGAAGGATTCGGCCGACCTTTCGCTCGAGCGGCTCGACCATTTCCGCTACGCCGACGGGCACAGCCCGACCGCCGAAATCCGCCTCGACATGCAGCGCACGATGCAGGCCGACGCTGCGGTTTTCCGCACCGAGCGCACGCTCGCCGAGGGCGTCACCAAGATCGACAAGGTCTATACGCGGATGACCGACATCTCGGTCACCGACCGAAGCTTGATCTGGAACAGCGATCTTATCGAGACGCTCGAGCTCGACAATCTCATGGCCCAGGCGGTGGTGACGATGCATTGCGCCGAGAACCGCAAGGAAAGCCGCGGCGCGCACATGCACGAGGATTATCCCAAGCGCGACGACACGAACTGGATGAAGCACACCGTCGCGTGGTTCAACGGCTGGGGCGGCAAGGGCGGCGAGGTGAAGATCGACTATCGCCCCGTCCACGACTTCACGCTCACCGACGACATCGAATATATCAAGCCCAAGGCGCG
>JBDZVP010000077.1:0-8904 GCA_040255765.1 Sphingomonadales bacterium
TTCCGCGCTCCCGGATCGAGCCTGGGCGGCCCATCCAGCGGATGATCGAGGGCATCCAGTATGTGCGCCATCACGAACTGGTGCTCGGAGCGATCACGCTCGACCTGTTCGCAGTCCTGCTCGGCGGCGTAACCGCGATGCTTCCCCTCTATGCGCGCGACATCCTCCACGTCGGCGCCCAGGGTCTCGGTCCGCTTCGCGCCGCGCCCGCCGTCGGGGCAACGCTGACCGCCATCTTTTTCTCGATCAGGCCGATCAAGACCCATGTCGGAGTCAAAATGCTTGGCGCGGTCGTGGTCTTCGGAGCGGCGACGGCGGTGTTCGGCCTGTCCACCTGGTATTTGCTCTCGTTGGCGATGCTGACGCTGCTCGGAGCCGCGGACATGTTCTCCGTCTACATCCGCCAGTCGCTGATCCAGCTCCACACCCCCGACGCGATGCGCGGGCGGGTCAGCGCCGCCTCGACCCTCGCCGTTTCGGCATCGAACGAGCTTGGCGAGACACGGAGCGGCTTCACCGCGGCGCTGCTTGGGCCGGTCGTTGCCACCGTCGCCGGCGGAATCGCGGCGATCCTCGTCACTTTGTTGTGGGCGCGCCTGTTCCCGCAACTTCGCAAGGCGCAATCCTTCGAAGTGCCGGAAGAACCGCCGCCGCAGGACGCGGTCATCGCGGGCGGCGCATGATCGGCTGCAACCAACGCAGTCGCATTAATTCGGATTAACCCTGTTTCCTCACCGCGCTGTTACCCACGCCCGGTTAAACGACTCGCGCGTGTGGCCAAGGACGTAGGCCCGGCGAGGAGGCACGTTGCCAAGGACACGGTTCGCAAAAGCCTTCAGCCCTTCGCTGGAGACATCGGAGCGCGCATCGATTCGCGAAGCGCTCTGGTTCGATATCGAGAGCCCGGAAACCGCCGATGACCGATCGCTGTCGGAATCGCGCGTCGCATCCCTCGACTACACGGCGATCCTGCTGGGCGCGACCCACCTGATGCTCGGCATCACCTGCTTCCTTCGCCACCCGGACCTGCTCAGCGTCTCGCTCGTCTCGAACCCTATCATCCCCCTGGTGCTGATCCTGCTGCTCGACGGACTGGCGGCGCTTGGGTTGCAATGGCGGGATCGGCTCGACTGGACTCCGCATTTCGTCACCCGGGCGCTGTGCGTCTACCTCGCTGCAATGGGGGTCCTGTGGGCCCTGTTCGGGCTCTCTTCCATCGTCAACGTCGCGGCCCCGGACCCGGTGGTGGGAATCGCCATTTGCGCCGGAATCGCGATGTCGGCGCAGGTCGCGATCAGCTCGCCGCCGCTGGCGGTGGTCAACGCCTTCATGGCGACCGGTGCTTCGGCCTTCTTCTCACCATCGCCGCTGGTGCCGATCGGCGTCGCCATGCTGTCCTTCTTCCTCGTCGCCTACAGCATCGCCGCGACGCGTACGAACATCGCCGCAGGCCGTAGGCGGTTCAACCTCGACGCCGAGGCTCGGAAGGCGCTGACCTTCGTCGACGAGTTCGAAAACAGCGGCCGCGGCTGGTTTTGGGAAACCAATGCCGAAGGCACCTTGTCCTACGTTTCGCAGCAGCTCGCGGACGATTTCAAGTGCGAGCCGGCGGAGCTGCTCGGTCGGCAGTTCACCGACCTGCTGTCGGTCGAGAGCGGCAATAGCTCGCTAGAGGAACGCAAGACGCTGGGGTTTCACCTGTCCGCACGTTTCCCGTTTTCCGAGGTCATCGTGCGCGCGGGGAGCGATCAGGACGTCCACTGGACGCTGTCCGGCAACCCCGTCTTCGACGAACGCGGGCGATTCCTTGGCTTCCGTGGAATCGGCACGGATTTGACCGAACAGCGGCGCAACGAGCAGGAAATCTCCAGGCTCGCGCGATTCGATTCGCTGACCGGCCTTCCGAACCGCGCGATGATGCGCCAGACGCTTGAGGAAGCGCTTCGAAACGCCGCCCACCGGCAAAAGGGCTGCAGTCTGTTCCTCATCGACCTCGACCGCTTCAAGAACGTCAACGACACGCTCGGCCACCCGATCGGAGACGCGCTTTTGCGGCAGGTGTCGGAACGGCTCAAACTGGTGATGGGGGACCATGGGCAGGTCGGCCGTCTCGGCGGCGACGAGTTCAAGGCGGTGCTCCCGGGAACCGTCGACATCGGGCTCCTCGAATCGCTCGCCCGGACACTGATCGAGCAGGTCTCCCGGCCTTACAAGATCGAAGGCCACCGGGTGCTGATCGGCGCGTCCGTCGGGATCGCGATCGGCGATCCGGGCCGCGCCTGCGCGGACAGCATGATCCGAAACGCCGACCTCGCTCTCTACGCCGCCAAGGCCGCGGGCCGCGGCAAGCATTGCTTCTACGAAGCCTCCATGCACAGCGAGGCCGCCGATCGCCAGGTGCTTGAGAACGATCTTCGTCAGGCGGTCGAGCGCCAGGAGCTGGAGGTGAGGTACCAGCCGATCGTCCGCGCGGCGACGGAAGAGGTCTCGGGCTTCGAATCGCTAGTCCGCTGGACGCATCCGGTGCGTGGAGCGATTTCTCCCGAGAAGTTCATTCCGCTTGCCGAGGAATGCGGCCTGATTGGCAAAGTCGGCCAATGGGTGCTCGAAACCGCGCTCAAGGAAGCGGCGAACTGGCCGGAGCATGTCAGGGTCGCGGTCAACCTGTCGCCGATCCAGTTCAACGATCCCGGGATCGTCGACATTGTCGCCAGGGCGATCGATGAATCAGGGGTAAAGCCGCAGCAGGTCGAGCTGGAGATAACCGAAGGCGTTTTCCTTGCGGAAGGCGACAGTACCGACGAAACCTTCGCGCGGCTGAAGAAGCTCGGGGTGCGCCTTGCTCTCGACGATTTCGGCACCGGCTATTCTTCGCTCGGCTATTTGAAGAAGGCTCCGTTCGACAAGATCAAGATCGACCAGAGCTTCGTTCGTGGGGCGGCCTCCCCGACCAGCCGCAACAGCGCCATCATCCGCGCCATCGTCAGCCTCGCCGAAAGCCTCGAAATGGAAACCTGCGCGGAGGGCGTCGAGACCCACGACGATCTAGCGCTCATTCGCGAGCTCGGCTGCAGCCACATCCAGGGCTATATTTTCGGCAAGCCGGCAGCGACGGAGGAGGCCCGCCAGCTCGCCAACAAGGTTACCGTCGAGGCGCTTGGGTTCCAGTGCCTTCGCGAGCCGCGTCACCGGTTGATGCGGCGGGCAATTACCATGATCGACGGCGTCGAGGAGGAACTTCGGCTCCGCAACATCTCGATCACCGGCGGTCTCGTCGAGTGCCGCCGTCCTGTCGCTCCCGGAACCAAGCTCAAGATCAACATTGTCGGAGTCGGGCCGGTGAGCGGTACCGTGAAATGGGCCGGCAACGGCAAGTTCGGAGTCCACTTCGACCATGAGTTCGATCTCGGCCGCCTCGCGCCCAAGAAAGAAAAATCGAACGACGTGACCATGCTTCGGCCCTGGTACGTCGAGCGGAGAGCCGCAGAGCGCAGATAGAAAAAGCGCCGGGACCGGCCCGGCGCTCCTTCATCACTCGATTTGGCGTTATCGGCGACGGATGTCGACGTCGCGGACGTAGCCGCGGTAATCGACGTCGCAGCGATATTCGATATCCGGAACGTAACCGGCGGCGACGGCGCCGTAATAACCGTAGCCATACGGATTGTAGCTATACCGGCCGCTGGTCGCGGTTCCGCGAACGCGAATCGAAGTCCGGTTCGGGTCGACCTTGGTGACGGTCAGGACTCGCGGGCTGGTGCCTGCAAGGCCGAACAGCGAGGTGACGATGCTGCTCAGGCCCTGGCGGCTGTACAGCCTGCTCTGAACCGCGGCCGTGCACTGGTTCACAGCCGTCTGCGTGTTCACCCGGGCATAGTTATAGCCATAGCCGTATGCCGGCGTGGCATAACCGTAGCCATAAGACGGGTAATATTGCGCGGTCGCCGGGGCTGCTGCGGCAAGTGCCGCCAAACCGGCGCCGCCGGCGAGGAGTTTCGTCAGAATCTTCATGGCTCATCTACTCCTTTCACGAATGATTGGAGCCTCGCCATTGAAACGAACGGGTTCGCGGCGCCGGTTCTTAACCCGTCGCACTCAGGCTTCACTCCGCCGCCCCAGGGTGAACGCGAAGTGAATGCCAGCGCTCGGCCAGCTAAAAGGCGTATTCCGGCATTGCCATGACCGTTTCGGCGCCTGCCTCGATCTCGCGCCGAAGTCCGGACGAGCGCGGCAGCTCGCGCTGCGCGTAGAATCGCGCGGTTGCGAGCTTGGCTTCGTGGAACTGCCTGTCATCGGTGCCGCCTGCCAGCGCCTTCGACGACACCTCGGCCATCTTCAGCCACATCCAGCCGAAGCTGACCAGCCCCATCAGCTCCATATAGGCATAGGCGCCGGCGCCCGCGTTATTGGGGTCCTGCATCCCGTTCTGGGCGAGCCACATGGTGGCGGCCTGGAGGTCCGCAAGCGGCGCTTCGAGAGCCGTGGCGACGCCAGCGGGGTCGCCGGCAGCTTTCGCTTCCGCAATTTCACGCCCCACCAGCTCGAAATAGGCCCGGATCGCACGCCCCCCGTCCTTCGGCAGCTTCCGGCCGACGAGATCCATCGCCTGGATTCCGTTGGTTCCCTCGTAAATCTGCGCGATCCGGGCGTCGCGGACGAACTGCTCCATGCCGTGCTCACGGATATAGCCGTGGCCTCCGAACACCTGCTGGGCGAGAACCGCGGCCTCGAAGCCCTTGTCGGTGAGATAGCCCTTGATGACCGGCGTGAGCAGGCCGAGCAAATCCTCGGCATATTGCCTGTCCTGCTCGTCGGGCGAACGGCGCATAAGGTCGACCTGCAACGCACCCCAAAGCACCAGCGCCCGTGCACCCTCGTTCCAGGCGCGCATCTGCATCAGCATGCGGCGGACGTCGGGATGGACGACGATCGGCTGCGCCTTGACGTCCGGATCGCGCTCGTCCTCGCGAAGGGCTTTGCCCTGCCTGCGCTCGCGGGCGTAATTGACGGCGTTCTGGTAGGCGACTTCGCCCTGGGCAAGGCCCTGGAGCCCGACTCCCAGCCGGGCCGCGTTCATCATTATGAACATCGCCTGGAGGCCCTTCTCGGGCTCACCGACCAGCCAGCCCTTCGCGCCGTCGTAATTCATCACGCAGGTGGCGTTGCCGTGGATTCCCATCTTCTTTTCGAGCGCGCCGCAGCCAAGGCTGTTGCGCTCCCCCAGGCTGCCGTCCTCGTTCACAAGGAACTTCGGCACGACAAACAGCGAAATGCCCTTGACGGTGTCAGGAGCGCCGGCGCGCTTCGCCAGAACCAGGTGGATGATGTTCTCGGCCAGATCGTGCTCGCCTGACGAGATGAAGATTTTCGTGCCGGTGATCGAATAGCTGCCGTCATCATTCGGCTCGGCGCGAGTCTTCAGGAGTCCGAGGTCGGTCCCGCAATGCGGCTCGGTCAGGTTCATGGTGCCGGTCCATTCGCCCGTCACCATCTTTGGGATGTAGGTCCGCTTCTGCTCGTCGGTGCCCTTGATCATCAGCGCCGCGATCGCGCCGCTGGTCAGGCCCTGATACATTTCAAAGCTGTGATTGGCGGAGAGGATATATTCGCCGATGGCGGTCCCGATGACCTGCGGAAGCCCCTGGCCTCCGAACTCCTCCGGCGCCGTCAGCGTCGGCCAGCCGCCTTCGCGAAACTGGTCGTAGGCCTGCTTGAACCCGGGCGGAGTCGTTACCGAGCCGTCGTCGTTGCGTTTGCAGCCGACCTCATCGCCGACCTTGTTGAGCGGCTGGAGAACCTCCGCAGCGAACTTTCCGCCCTCTTCGAGGATCGCCTCGACCAGGTCCGGAGTAGCGTTGGAAAATCCTGGAAGATTGGAGAATCGCTGGATTTGGAGAACGTCGTCGAGAACGTACAGAGTGTCTTTAACCGGTGCGGCGTAGGTCGGCATCGCTAAAGTTTCCTTCTGAAACCCGATATACCGTGGCCCAGTCGCGACCGGTCTTCAAGCCCGGTTCATGCCGGGGGCGACAAAAGGCGAATCACTACCTATATGGGCGGCCTAGCAGCAGGGTGGGACATGCTGACGACCAATCCTTTCGACGACGACAAGCTGCATGAAGAATGCGGCGTTTTTGGAATCTGGGGTGCCGACAAGGCCGCGAGCTTCGTCGCGCTCGGCCTTCACGCGCTCCAGCACCGCGGTCAGGAAGCCGCTGGAATCGTCAGCTTCGACGGAGCACATTTCCATTCGCACCGGGCAATGGGCCACGTCGCCGGCAATTTCGACCGCGAAGACGTTATCGCGCGCCTGCCTGGCCAGACCGCCATCGGCCACAACCGCTATTCGACGACCGGGGCCTCCGCGCTCCGCAACGTGCAGCCGTTGTTCGCGGAACTGAACGATTGCGGATTTGCAGTCGCCCACAACGGCAACATTTCCAACGCGATGAAGCTTCGGCGGACCCTCAGCCGCCGTGGATCGATTTTCCAGTCGACCAGCGACACGGAAGTCATCATCCATCTCGTCGCAACGTCGGACAAAGGGACGCCGCTCGACCGCCTGGTCGATGCGCTGAAGCAGGTGGAAGGCGCCTACTCGCTCGTCGTTCTCACCGAAGAGGGTTTGATTGCGTGCCGCGATCCGCTGGGTATCCGGCCACTGGTGATGGGCAAGCACGGCGAGGCGACCATCTTCGCCTCGGAAACGGTGGCGCTCGACGTCGTCGGCGCGACCTACATCCGCGATGTCGATCCGGGCGAGCTGATCGTCGTCAATGCGGGCGGCATCCGGTCTTTCCGTCCGTTCCAGCAGGCAAAGCCCCGCCCCTGCATCTTCGAGCAAGTGTATTTCTCGCGGCCCGATTCGATTTACGACGGCACTTCGGTCTACGAGGTTCGCAAGAACATCGGCCGCGAGCTAGCTCGCGAGGCGCCTGTCGAAGCGGATATCGTCGTTCCGGTTCCGGACAGCGGCGTTCCGGCGGCGCTCGGCTTCAGTCTCGAATCCGATATCCCCTTCGAGCTTGGGATCATCCGGTCGCACTACGTGGGCCGGACCTTCATTCAGCCGAGCCAGGAAGTTCGCAACCTCGGCGTGAAGCTCAAGCACAACGCGAATTCCGCGCTTATTGCCGGCAAGCGAGTCGTCCTGATCGATGATTCGATTGTGCGTGGAACCACCAGCCTGAAGATCGTCCAGATGATGCGCGATGCCGGCGCGCGCGAAGTCCACATGCGGATCGCGTCCCCGCCGACCAGGCACAGCTGCTTCTATGGAGTCGACACTCCGGAGCGTGCGAAGCTTCTCGCCGCGCAGATGAGCGTCGAGCAGATGCGCGACTACATCAACGCCGACAGCCTCGCGTTCATTTCGATCGAGGGCCTCTACCGCGCGCTTGGCGAGACCCGCGATGCCGCCAGTCCGCAGCGTTGCGATGCCTGCTTCACGGGGGAATATCCGACCCGGCTTACGGATCACGACGAAGCATCCGGGGACGCCGGCCTGTCGCTGGTCGCGAGCCGCTAGCTTTCGCGTTCGTTGCTGAGGGGCTACGGGCCCTCCCATGACTGACAACACACCACTTTCCGGCAAGCTCGCGCTTGTCACCGGCGCCAGCCGCGGGATTGGCGCTGCAACCGCCGAAGCGCTTGCAAAGGCCGGAGCACATGTCGTTCTCGTGGCCCGCACCGCCGATGCGCTCGAGCAAGTCGAGGAGCGAATCCACGAAGCTGGCGGGAGCGCGACGATCGCTCCGATCGACCTCACCCAGGGCGAGTCCATCGGCAAGCTCGCCGGCGCCGTCGCGGAGCGATGGCAGGCGCTCGACATCCTTGTGCTCAACGCAGCGACTCTCGGCTCGCTGACGCCAGTCGAGCATATCGACGCCAAGGAATATGCGCGGATCCTGACCCTGAACGTTGCGGCCAACCAGGCGCTGATCGCCGCCTTCGACCCGATGCTTCGGCGGAGCGAACGGGCCGACGTCGTCGCCATCACCTCGTCCGTCGGCCACGAGCCGCGCGCTTTCTGGGGCGCTTACGGCTCATCCAAGGCGGCGCTCGAGAATCTGGTCCTCAGCTACGGCGACGAGACCGAGCATTCCGGCAGGATCCGGGTGCATGTCATCGACCCTGGAGCGACCCGGACCCGGATGCGGGAGCTGGCTTTTCCCGGCGAGGAGCCGGAGAGCGTGAAGCCACCGCGGGTGGTCGCCGATTTCATCGCCGAGCGCCTCACCTCCGACGCGCCGACGGGCGAGCTGGTCCGGGTCGACTCCTAGCCCAACGGGATAAGGAACGGACCGCCGCGCCTGGAGCTTGATCGCCCCGAGAATCGCTGGTCGGTGAGATAAGCCTTTCCGTCGCGCTCCACGACCACGGGCATTCGCGACCAGAACAGGAAGGCGCGTACCTGTGGATCGGTGCGGCGCGCCTCGGCGAGGCGTGGATCGTCCAGGCCATTCGGCTCGATCCCGGGGTCGAACCGAAGCCCGTTGATCAGGTCGTAGGTGCCTGATCCATGAATGCTCGCGTTCCTCCACTCGATCTCGCGGCGCCAGAAAAGCAGCGGCTCGAGATTTGCGACTACCATCGTCGGATGGACCGGCGAGAGGCGGGAGCGCGCCGCCGCAACCATCCGATCGCTGATCCCGAGATTGAGAGCGCCATAAACGCAGACGATCGCAAGGACCGCGATCGCCGGCTTATGCCAGTTGCGGCCGAGCCGCTCTGCTCTCCACGACAGTTCCAACCCGACGATCAAGGCGATCCAGATCCAGGGATCGACGATGAACCACGCATCGCCGTAGAACCATTGGTTGGAGAACGGCTCCAAAAGCCTGGTGCCGTAGCTGGTCAGCCAATCCCAGGCGGAGTGGAAGAGCCCGCCGATAAACGCCACGA
>JBDZVP010000151.1:0-1707 GCA_040255765.1 Sphingomonadales bacterium
GCGCGAGCGACGGCAATCTGGAAACCAGGGCGAAGGTCGAGCTCGACAAGGATGGTGAAGGCTTCAAGATTGCCCGCTCGGACCTGGAGCTGACTGCGAACGTGCGAGGGATCGACGATGACAGACTTCGGCGGCTGGCAGAGGACGCGAAAGCGAACTGCCCGGTCTCGAAGCTTTTGAATGCGGAGATGGGGCTGACCGTCAGGACCGCTGCCGAAGCGTCAAGCTGATCCGCTCAGTGTGCGGGAACCACCGCCGGGACAGGCGATGACCGAGCGCTTCCAGCGAGCGTCGCAAGATGCTCGGTCCAGTGCGCGATCAGGTCCGAATTCAGCTCGCCAATGCGGTTGAGATAGCTCTTCGGCTTCTTCATCAGCTTCGGGATCACCGGCGCCTGGAGTCCCAGGGCGACGGCGACCTCGGCGACGAAATCCACGCAATTGCGACCGCTCAGACGGTAGGACGGCTGCGGGGCGTCGCGCCACTTCTCGACGATGGCGATTACCTGCCGATATTGGGCGTCTGTGAGCTTGAGCGAAAAGTGCCGGTCGCTCCTTGCGATATATTCCGGGCCCGCGGATTCGATCATGCCCTTTACCGAGCCGAATAGGATTCCCGGGCCGAGGCTGACCGGAGTGAAACCGTAATTGACGTCGATGGGCTGGCCGGTCTGGTCATCGGTGCCGGTCAGGCGGACGTAGGCGTGCGGGAAGCTGGAGGCCATGTCCTTCGAGTAGAAGGAGATTTCCACCTGCGCCTGGGCGGCCGCGCCCCAGCCGATGAAAAGCAGGAGAAGAAAGACTCGAATTGGCCCCATGAAAAGCCTCCGACTCCGGATTCGATTTGAACCCTATCACGATTGACGAACTTGCGCCGCGATTCAGGAGGGCGTCCAGAACCGGCGCATATGCCGCACGGAGCGGCGCGACTGGCTGAACCTCGCCTGTCTGCGCTGGAGTATCCCGCGCCCCCAGTCGTTGGGCGGCGGGAGCTTGGGAATAGCGAGTCAACGCGAGGAGAATATCGATGTTTAAAAAGATGTTGATGGCCGCGGTGGCCTCGACTGCGATTGCCGCGGCTCCCGCCCTGGCGGCGCCTGGCGGTGCTCCCGGGGCGCCCGCGGGTCATGGAAGTGCGGGCGCCAACGGCGCTGCGGGAGCGAGCATGAGCGGAGGCCCAGCCGGAGCGGCGCTGGACGCGCGGCTTAACAGCATGGGCGCGGCGAACGCGTCCACGACCGGCATTGCGAATGCCAACGCCAATAGTGCGCTGAGCACAAGCACTACTGCGAACACCCACGCCAACAGCGCGGCGGCGATGAATAAGATGTTTCCGGGAACGAAAACATCGACCACCGTCACCAGTGGCGCGCTCGCAGGGCTAGCGACCGGGATGGCGCTGACGTCGAACGGCACCTCGGTCGGCACCGTCCAGCAAATTCGTACGTCGGCCGATGGTACCGTGCGTGTTGTCGTCGTTCAGGGGACCAACGGCCGGATGTACGCGATCCCGGCCAACAAGCTCACGCTGTTGAATGGATCGCTGATGACCACGGCGAAACTCAACGGCGTCAACGGCTAAACACGCCTTCGATCAAGCCCCGCCGGTCATCCCGGCGGGGCTTTGATCCTCAGATCGCGGCGGAGCTTCGTCGGCTCGGGGAGACGAACACGTCCTCGATCGGAAGCTCGAACAATTCGGCTATGC
>JBDZVP010000078.1:0-8610 GCA_040255765.1 Sphingomonadales bacterium
GCGGAGGCGGCGGCGGCGCGAAGTTGTAGATCAGGCTCAGCAACAGGCTGTGCGAGCGGAAGCGAGTCCGGATGCTGTCGCCCTCAAAATCGCCCTTCATGTTGGGGACGTTGAAGAAGCGATACTTCACCCCGAGGTCCAGCGTCGGAGTGATTGCCTTCCGAACACCGGCGACGACCTGCCACGCGAGGCGCGTGTCGGAGATCGAGGAATCAATCGGAAGCCCATCGACCGAGCTTACGTTGAGCTTGGCACCGGCGATGCCGACGCCCGGCCCAACGTATCCGCTCCAGCTATCCTCATCGCCGAAGTCGAGGAGGCCGTTGATCATGAACGAAAGCGAACGTGCGCTTCCGTCAGCCGGAAGATGGGCACCGAAACCGACACCCGAGGGATCGGCCAGTTCGATTTCATCGAGGCTCGCGTGCTTGTAGCCTAGCTCGCCCTCGAGCCGAACCATTCCGAAATCGTAACCCGCAATGACGTCGACGTCCCAGCCGGGCTTGAAATCCAGAACCGCGGCATTGTTGACGGCCGTTGCTCCAGTGTTGTCCGTGACGTCGATACCGGTGTCTTCGACCAGCATGACACCACCTTCGATACCCGCATAGAAACTATGATCGCGGGCAAGCGCCGGGGTCGCCAGCGCCGTAGAAGCGAGCGCCAGTGAGATGGCCAGCTTGCGCATATAAAAGTCCCCTTTCAAACGCGTTCGTTCAGAACTGCAGTGATTCTCTTATGAGAGGGGGTGTTCGCGTGCAACTGGCCTACAACCTTAGCTGTTGCCGAAAAGCATCATTCTGCATGCACAACCTTGCGCAAGTAGTTGTGGCGACTGAATTTTCGATTATGCGGAGATTAGTCCATGGTGGCGCAAGGCCGCGAGCATTGCGGTGATTGCTGACCGCGCTTCGGCGTCTGCAACAGCGCCTCCCGTCGGATCGGCGATGGCGCCGGACTGAGATCCCACCACCTGCTGGCCATCAATCACCAACCGCGATGCCCTGACCGTCCCCTTCTCCCATCCGCCGGATCCATATACCGCAACGGTGCCGCTCATCCTGTCGACTATGGTCATTCCCTCAACCGGCGCGACGTACCGCCAGCCACCCGCTCCGAAAGCAGCCAGGTGCTCGGGATACTGCGACCAGTCTCCGGTGGGCTCCGTCCCGATGATATAGGCTTCCCCCGGAACTGCCGACGGCGGCGGGTCTTCGCGTCCAACCTCTCTAACCGCGCCGGCGACGATGAAATCCAGCAGCTGGAGCGCTTCATTATGAACCAGCTCCTTTTGCGCCTGGCCTGGAACGAGCATTGGCAGCGACAGCCGCGGGGTGAATTCCATGTTTCCTAATCCCTTGTGATTGACGAATTTACGGCGCGCGAAACCGCAAGGTCCCCGACTTGCTGGACACTGATTTCGATGGTTCCGGGCCCAAGTGCCGCGATTTGCCCGTCGAGAATCTCCAGCTCCGGCTCGCTCGTCTCCGCCTCGAATACGCCGGCGCTGCCAGCCAGAGTGACTCGGTAGAGTTCTTCGGAACATCCGAGCGGAGCGTCGACATTGTCGAGCCACGACCACCCCTGGCTGCTCCTTCGCAGCCATGCGCAATGCAGATTGCCGGCGCCGTCCCATGTGGTTCTCAACCGAACCGGACTTGGCGGCCGCATCGCTTCGCCAGTGATTACATCCTCGACCGCTTCCATTGCACCGTCCGCAATGCCACCAGGAGTGACCCGAATCCGCGCTCCGCACTGCGATGCAGAGACGCTTATCCGCTGCAACCGCGAGCGCTCGAGCATCACGAAGGTCTCGCCCGCGGAGTGCAGGCCCATCGCCCATTCGGTTCCCCGACGGCCGCGCAGCAAGCGCGAAAGACGGAATCGTCCCTCCCCGAGCGGAACCGCGATTCCGAACTGGATCAGCTCGCTGCCTATCAGTGCGAGATTGTCTCCGACTACAAGCGCGTCATCGTCGCGGCTCTCGATCCAGGCGTCACTGTTGCTGAGTTCGACATCGACACTGTTGAGCAGGTCGAACAGCGCTGACTGGCCGTCCGGCAATTGCGTGAGCGAACGTCCCATGACCGTCGGGGCCATCGCCGATCTTGCAGTCGATGCCGCGCCGTCGATCTCAACGTGCAACGGAACTGCTCGCCAGCTCTTGGCGATCGAGGTCGCGGCAATGACAACGACTGGAGCAGCCAAGGATCCGGTCCCGTCGTCGGGAAGCTCGACAATGGCGAGCTTCGTCGGCGCCGGTATTGCCGGGCTGGATGGAGCCACTCGTCCCGGATCGGCCGGAACCGGAGCGGCCGATCGATAGGTTGGGCGAAGCTCGGCAATGGCGGCCAGCCCGTCGATCGTGACCTTTTCCGTCCTCCACGCCGCATTGTCTTCCGGCGGGGCGAGAAGCGACCCCGGACGGAGGCTTAGATATTTGGGAGGTAAGCGGAGCTTGAGCCGGTCGCGCTCTGCCCACCGTCTCGCCAGCGATGTCTGCACCAATCCCTTCGCGGCTCCGGCGTCCAGAACCGCCGGCAGTTCGATCGCTTCGGATGCGAGCTCCGCACCATCCAGCGAAGCTCGGGCGACGCCCGCCTGGAAATCCCGAGCGGCATCATAATAAGTGAGCGTCATCGATGACGGCAGGCTCGCTGCGGAGGATTGAGACCGCTCGAGCCGCGGAGCCCGCCCGGCATCCGTCGTGCAGCCAAGCTCGTCGCCCTCCACCTTCGAACGGGCCAAACTCGTTGCCGACAGCAGGAACCCGTCGTCGAACAGCGGGATATCCCAAATCTCGACCAGCGGCTGGACCGCCGCTTTCATCGTTGCTCCGTAAGCAGCATAACCGGTCAATGAGCCGGCAATATCCCCGGTAATCGCGCCTTCGGTGACATCGCCCAAAACCCTGCCGAGAGCGACCTGTTCGACATCGGCGATTACCTCGAATGTCAGGAATGGGATGCGATTTCCGAATTCCGCGAGCTGCAGGCCCTCGAAAATGGCGAGAGCAAGCCCGCGATAAGCTGGCGTCGATCCGATACCCTCGACGGATGCTATGAGCGTGTCTGGATCTTGCTCTTCCGAACCATCGAGAAAGCGGAATCCGGTAGCTACCGCGAACTGGCCATCGAAATCCCTGATCGGCTTTCCGTCAGCCCAGATGCGCCCGATGTTCACAATCGGGCGCGATGACAGCGCCACCGCGAAACTGGCCGAATAGCTGTACGTAACGGCGTCCGGCTGCCCCTTGGCCACCTCGGTCTTGCTCTGCTCTTGAAGTTCCGTTGCCCAGATGATCGTCCCGGCAATTCGCATGGTTCCGAAGACTTTCGGAATCGCGCTGCCGTAGCTCGATGTCTGGACCGACAAATCGCCAAGCCGCGGCCCGCGCCTCGGTCCAGGCCCGAACAATTGCTGATCGATGCTCTGTCCGACGAACGCGCCGATGGCGCCGCCGATCGGACCGCCGAGCATCGTCCCGACGGTGTTCAATACTAATGTGGCCATGATCTAATCCGGGTGTGCGAGACTTCGACCGCGGAATGCAGCGGTCAGCGGCCATTGGGCAGGCGCCGGAATTTCGACGACTTTCCTGAGCGATGCGTCGGCGTGAATCAGGGTCGGGCCGCAGCTTATCGCCAAATGACTCTGGGTTTCGCGAATGCTGAAAAGCGCCACGTCTGCGGGACCAAGCTGGTGCGGCTCAATGGGACGAAACCACCGCCGGATTGCGATCTGGATTTCAGCGCGATGCGCTCCCCGCATACGATAATCCCGGCGAACCAGCTCCGGTGCAATGCCAAAGACCCACAGCACGACGCCGATGCAGTCCAGTCCGGTCTCCGGATCGCGCCCCTGCGGCCTGAACTTCACTCCGACGAGCGTGCGGGCCCGGTCTATGATCTCCAAAGGCGCGAAGGTCATGCGCCCGGATATCGCGTGAGGAGGTCGGTGCCGGGAAGGTGCGGTTCGCCGCGAAAATTGACGGCATTGGCGAAACGCGAGACGCAAGTTTTGAAGCGCTTGTCGCAGCCTTCTCGAAGCTCGACCACCGTTCCTGGCGAGACGAGGGCACGCGGCCTGTCGCGAAGAGACACTTCCGTCCCGCTTGCGCCGAGGATGGCTGTGGAAAATCCACAATTCTCGCCGCTGAGATACCGAAAGCGCCCGAACAGGAACTTCGCCTCGATGATCTGGTCCAGCTCCAGGATGTTGTCCGCTGCCGACACGACCTTCGCCCGGATGGTCCGTCCCGCGAGATCGACACGACACTTCCTGTCTCCGAATGCCGCCCGGCACTCGGGGGAAGTGCTCGGGCACGGCGGTCTCAGAAGCCTGGAGGCTGCGCCGTGAAGCTCGGCTGAAAAGCCGTCGTCATCGACCGTCACCTCGCCAAGCTCGCCGCCGAGAAGCGGTACGGGATCGGAATCCGGTGATGCCCAGTCCAGTGCGACGAGCCTCACCGACGCCCCGTTCCAGCGTCCTTGCGCAAGATCGCCCTCGCTCAGGGAATCCGCGGCGAGCGCGCCGGCCACCTCTCCGGAGTCCGGATCCAATCCTATGCTGCGCCTAATGGATGCAGGAGTCACTCCCGGAGCGGACCGATAGACGATATCTTTCGACTCCAGGTCGCGGTCGGCGCTCGTCATGGCGAGTCCCGCACCGTCGCAGCGCTCAAGGCGCCAGCAAAATGCAAGGCTGGTCAGCGGACCATCGCTAATCGAGGCCATTACACTTCCCGGATTTCGATCAGCGGAACGCTCGGCGCTTCGCCCGCCAGGAATGTCGCTCGATTCACTTCGATCCGATCGTCCGCGAACCGCACCGGTACATCGAACAGGAAGCCGGCAGTAACCGCCGAACCGGCGGCGGGAGGCACATCGAACAGAACATTGCCCAAGGCCTCGAGCGTCCATCCGCTCGCCATCTCGATGCCGTCGACGGCCACCCTGACCGAGCCAGAGACGGGCCGCGTGATCCGCCGCTCTTCGCCGTCCGAATAACTTTTTACGAGCCCGAATCGAACAGCCGCGCCATCGCCAATACCTATTCGCTGATCGGCAGGGCCAGGCTCATCCGTCATTCCGTTGGAGCTGAAATCGTAAGGGTCGCGAAACCGAAAACCCACCGCAGCGCCCCGCCGAGCCCGGAAAAAAGCCAGCAAGGCCTCGATGTCCTCGTCGCTCCGAACGCCGGGGCCGGCGTCGAAGCGAAGTCTCGCCTGCTGCCAGTTCGCGTTGCGGTATTCGTTGCCGCTCGCGCTGGTAACCACATTGGTGGAAAATCCAGGCGCAACGCTCGCCTCGGCACCGATTGCGATCGGAAAGCTAACGTCCTCGAATGCGATCACTGGTATTTCTCCAAAGATGGTCAGCCCGTCGCGAAGCACCTGTGGAAGCGCCCACAGGAAGACTTCCGCCACACCTCGCCCCCGCGCCTGTTCGGCTGCTGAAATGATCTCGCGCCAGCTTGCGCGCTGGCTCGCGTCTGTGACGAAGCCCGACAGATAATGCTGCTCGGCGGGGCCATAACCCAGCCGCTGTTCCACCTCGTCGTAAGCCGCCGAGCGCCGGCTCGTTCGCCCGGCCGTGACCCATTCGTAATCCTCGAGCTGGAGCACATCGAACGCCGGTTTCGCCCAGCCGAGCGGCAGGTTCGCGCGCTTCAACTCCGGTGCCGCCTGGTCGAGCACCGTCGGAAGGTAGGCAAGCGCGAGCAGCTTCGCCTCCGGGACCGCGACCCTCACGGCATCGGAAATCGCGGCGGTCGAAGCCGCAAGCACCTGGCCCGCGCGGTCCAGAATCGCCCGCTGCTCTGACGAGAGCGGTGCGCGGACATTGGCGATCTCCACCGGATCGCCGCCCAGAGCGACCTTCGCCGCTTCGTCGTAAAGACAAATACCGCCGGTTGAAGTAACCCACCACCAAGGCTCGCCGATCTGGGCGTGCGGCTCCAGACCGAACTCCATCGAGATCGAGGCGAGCTCGGCGGCGACGCTACCAAGAAAGTCGATTGCCTCCGCATTTGCCGGCGAAACCAGCGCGGACGGCGGATCCCAGGCCGTCAATCCGGCGGAGCCATCGAACGCCCGCTGCTTCCACTCCTCGGGACAAAACATGTCGAGGACTTCGTAGGAAATCGACCAGATCAGACCGTAACCGCGCTCAGCCGCCACCCTCGCCAGGTCCCGGTGCCATTGCAGCGCCGGCGCATTCATCGTTCGGCTGGGGTCCAGGCGCCCGGCTCCGTCGAGCCCGAAATAATGGCTCATTCCGACATAGTGATTGATGGTGCCGCGAAACCCGAGCCGCTCCACGGAGTCGATCACTCGGTTCGGAGGCAGGTCATACATATCGTCGTAAGCGGTTGCGATGCGAACCCAATGCTCGGGCACCACCGCATCCTTCATCGCGAGCACGCTGTTCGAACCGGTGCAGTCAATTTCGCTGATCGTGACAGTCACCGCCGCCGGCGCAGCCCGCGCGTCCTGCGATCCTTCCACATAGTCCGCGGGGACGACACTGATGAACATCCGGTCGATATCGGCGGATTCGACCCGGTCAGCCTCGTCCGGAAGCGAGAAGCCACCCTCCAAGGAGTCGAAATCGATTGTAACGACCGCATCTTCGGGCGTGCCCTGGGCATAATTCCACAGCCGGACGAACCAGCTTCGCGGACTGCCTGCGGCGTCGCGGCCCTCGATCGTCAGCGTCGGCCCGTTGACCTGGTCGAGCGGAACCGAGCCCGTCGATTTCCAGCGGAACGTCAGCTTCGTCTTCGAATAATCGCGGCTGGTTTCCCTGGCATGCGCCGGATGCGCCCGCCGATCCTCGCTTTCGAAGATTAGCCCGACGATGTCCCCTTTGCGGAGAAACTCCGCCTCGACCGTCAGCCCGTGGCCATCCTCGGCGGTTATCGTGCTTGCGATCGTCCCGAGCGGGAAATCGACTGTCCAGTGCTGTGGGTCGAACCGCTTCACCCAGGTCGCGTCGATCGGAGCATCTTCGCTCGTGAACCAGTGATTCACTCAGACGTCCTTCCGAAGCGCGTTGCGGACGGCGCGGGCGACCTGTTGCGAAGATTGTCGGAGCGCCTGCGGCTCGCCGGGCGATGGGGAGAGGACCGAAATTGCAACGCGAACATCGCGCGGCCGCCCGCCGGACAGAGTCTCGATCCGTCCATTGCTAGAAGGGACGAACAGTTCCGGCCCCCGCTCCCCAACCATGTACGAGCGCCCGCCGCTGACCGGTCCGCCGGTCGCTCGCCCGGGAGAGCCGACCAAGCCAGCGATCAGGCTCCCAAGTCCATTGATCAGTCCCCTTCCAACGCCTCCGCCGCGTGAAGGCGCGAACAATGCGCGAAGCGAGGCCGAGGCGATGTCGGCCATTGCGGCCAAAGCGACTTTCTTGAGTTCGCCGAAGCCGAGCTTCCCGCTGGTGATCGCCCGGGTGAGCGCGGAGTCGATCAGCCGCCCTGCCCGTCCCGCCCCGCTCACCAGCGGCCCTTCCAGTTCGCTGCGCATGGTCGCGACATCGCGGGCGAAAGCTGCGGTGTCGGCGCGAACGCTGATCACCATTTGCTCGACTTCTTCGTCCATCACTTCTCTCGATTGTCGGGGAATTGCGCCAGCAGCCGGTCCATCGCGCCTCGGTCCATCGCTTCGCTGTCACGCCCGCCCAGCCCAAGCGCAGTCGCGAACTCGATCGGCGTCGCCGCCCAGAACTCCGCCGGCCGCCAGCCAAGCAGCGAAGAGGCAAATCCCGCCAGTTCGACGGCCCGCTCGCCAAAAAGGCCCCTCTCCCCCATGCGGGAGTGATCTGGTCGGACCATGTGGGGGATGGTCCGCTGCGGATCACTGGGTTGGGGAGAGGCGGTCATCTGCCCTTGAGGATCTGTTCCAGGATCAGCCGCAACGTCGGGCTGATCCCGGCCAGCCCCTTCTCCACGACGGCCTCCCCAATCCGCTCGCGCGTGATCGCCGCCGGCCTCTCGCTCGACAGATGGTCGAACAGCGCGACAATCTCGTGAAGCGCCAGCTTTCCTTCGCTCGCCCGCTCAACCAACCCGAACAGCGCACCGAGTTCCTCCTCCGCCGCGACCAGCGCCGAAAAGCTCGGTCGAAGAACGAGTGTCTCTCCCGCGATCTGCAAGCTCGCCTCACCGCGATGCGGGTTCGCGGCGGTCAAAGCGCCATCACCTCGCCCGAGCTCTCGAGCGCCAGCGTGTAATTGCGTTCGCCGTTGAAATCCCCGACATATTCCAACCGGGTCACAAGGAACTCACCCTGCATCCGCTCGCCGCTTTCGAAGCTCAGCTCATAATCCTGGAGCGCACCCGTAAGCGCCAGGGAGCGCACCTGCGCTTCCGCCGAGCTTCCGGTGAAAATGCCGCTCGCCGCCACCGATACCGACCGCACGCCCGCACCCGACAGTAGCTCGCGCCAGCCGCCGCTTCCCTTGTTGGTGATTGCCACCGCATCGCCGTTGATCGACAATTGGGTGGTTTTCAGCCCTGCAACCGTGGTGAACCCCGGCGGGCTTTGGCCGTCGCCGATCTTCAGCAGGAATGCGCTGCCGCGTTCCGCCGCCATATTCTTCTCCTCTT
>JBDZVP010000079.1:0-8568 GCA_040255765.1 Sphingomonadales bacterium
CGTTCATGTCAGATACCCACCAAGCCAGGCCACGATCAGAAGTACGATCACCAGCATCGCGATCATCGGGAAGACGTTGATCTGCTTCATCGCCTTAAGTTCACTAAAGTCTCACGGTTTGGCAGCATTTTCCGTGACCTTAAGCCAGCATCTCTTCGATCGCCGCCTCGATCTCCGCGATCCGGAACGGCTGCCCGGCCACCTTCGACAGCGGCTTCGCGTCGACGAGGAACTGGTCGCGAAGGACGGTCTTGAGCTGGCCCATGTTCATTTCGGGGACGAGGATATGCTCGAAGCCCTTCAATAGGACAGCCATATTCTTCGGCATCGGCCAGATGTGACGGATGTGGATGTGGCTGACGTCGAGACCGCGCGCGCGGGCACGGCCGACGGCCTGGTGGATCGGGCCGTAGGTCGAGCCCCAGCCGACCACGGCCAGCTTGCCGTTGTCATTGCCGAGGCAGACCTCCTGGTCCGGAATTGAATCGGCGACTTTCGCCACCTTGGCGGCGCGGGTCTCCGTCATCTCCTGATGGACTTCGGGGCGGTAATCGATGTTGCCGGTTCCCGGCTGTTTTTCGATCCCGCCGATGCGGTGTTCGAGCCCGGGAGTGCCCGGCCTGATCCACGGCCGGGCGAGGTCCGCGTTGCGGGCATAGGGCATGACGCCCTCGTCTTCCGCGGGAGGCGTATCGAAATAGCTGACCGGGAACGGCTGGTACTGGCTCATGTCCGGCACCCGCCACGGTTCGGCGGCATTGGCGATATAGCCGTCGGTCAGGAGCATCACCGGGACCATGTAGCGGGTCGCGATCCGGCACGCCTCGATGGCGACGTCGAAGGCGTCCGAAGGCGAGCGCGCCGCCAGGACCACCAGCGGAGCGTCGGCATTGCGGCCATAGACGGCCTGGTAAAGGTCCGACTGCTCGGTCTTGGTCGGAAGTCCGGTCGACGGCCCGCCGCGCTGCGAATTGACAACGACCAAAGGAAGCTCGGTCATGATCGCCAGCCCGATCGCCTCGGTCTTGAGCGCGATTCCCGGTCCGGACGATGAGGTGATCCCAAGCTGCCCGGCATAGCTGGCGCCGATGGCGGCGGCGACGGCGGCGATCTCGTCCTCCGCCTGGAAGGTCGTGATCCCGAACTCCTTGAGCCGCGCCAGGTGATGCAGCAGCGGGCTCGCGGGAGTGATCGGGTAAGAGCCGAAGAACATCTTCACGTTCGCAAGCTGGCAGCCCGCGACAAGGCCGAGCGCCAGCGATTCCGCACCGGTGACCGTGCGGTACAGGCCCGGGCTTGCGGGTGCGCGGCCGATCTCTCGCTGGACGATTCCCGGCGCGCCCATCTCGACCGTCTCGCCATAGGCGTGGCCGGCATTGAGCGCGGCAATGTTCGCCTCCGCAAGCTCCGGCATCTTGGCGAACTTTGTCTTGAGCCAGTCGACGATCGGCTGGCGGTTGCGGTCGAACATCCACAGCGCCAGGCCCAGCGTCCACATGTTCTTGCAGCGCAAGGCTTCCTTGTTGCCGAGCCCGTAGGGCTTCACGGCGTCGAGGGTCAGCTGCGAGATGTTGAAGTGGATGACCTGCCACTTGTTGAGGCTGTTGTCCTCAAGCGGATTGCTGTCGTAGCCCGCCTTGGCGAGGTTGCGCGCGGTGAACTCGCCCTCATCGACGATCAGCAGCCCGCCCTCGCGCACCTCCGGAGCGTTCACCTTCAGCGCCGCCGGGTTCATCGCCACGAGCACGTCGGGCTGGTCGCCGGCGGTGTCGATTGCAGTCGAGCCGAAGTTGATCTGGAAGGCGCTGACGCCGAACGTGGTCCCCTGCGGGGCGCGGATTTCCGCCGGAAAGTCGGGGAAGGTCGAAAGGTCGTTGCCCGCAAGCGCGGTCGACAGGGTGAACTGCCCGCCGGTCAGCTGCATCCCGTCGCCGCTGTCGCCGGCAAAGCGGACGACGACCGCCTCGGGCGCCGGTTGGGCGGATGGTTCTTCGGTGACGAGATGTTCGGCGGTGGCCATTCGAGTCCTCGGCTTGGGTTCATAGATTAGGACCGTGCGTTCGCTTTCGCCACCGTTTCGTAGTGGCGGCCCGGCACTTTCCTTAGGTCGGTCCAAGCGTCACTATGGGCGCGGGGGAAAAGCGATGATCCTGCGCCGGCTGAGCAAGAACCTCCAGGCCCAGAACTGGACGGCAATCACGATCGACTTCCTGATCGTCGTACTCGGCGTTTTCCTCGGCATCCAGGCGTCCAACTGGAACCAGGCGCGGACCGATCGCGCCGAAACCCGGCACCTCCTGATGCGCATCGCGCCGGAAATCGACCAGATCATCGACTTCGCCGCCAACACCCGCGATTATTACGCCACCAGCCGCCGCTTCGCCAAAACGGCCTTCGCGGCATGGAATGGCGACAAGAGCGTAAGCGACAATGATTTCGTTATCGCCGCTTATCAGGCGAGCCAGATTCATGGGTTAGGCCAGTCGCAAAGCTGGGCAGCGGTGTTCGGGGCGGACCAGTTGCGCAATGTCGATGACGATCGGCTGCGCATACCGCTGGCGCGGCTGATGGCCTTCGACGTCGAGAATCTCAATTCAACCGCGGTTGCGTCACGGTACCGCGAGGACGTCCGGATGGTCATCCCGGACCCCGTTCAGCAGGCGATCCGGCGTACGTGCGGAGACCGGCTGCTCCCCGGCGACACCAGCCAGCTGATGCTTCCGAAGCGCTGCCCGCTGAAGCTCGATCCGGCAACGGCGAAGCGCGTCGCCGCCGATCTTCGCGCGAACCCCCAGCTCGCACGCGAGCTGCGGGTCCATCTCGCAACGGTGGACAGCTATCTCAACAGCCTGATGCAGTATGATAGAGAAGCCCGGGTGGTGCGCGACCGCCTTGCCGCCCTGTATCGCTAGGCTGGAACAGGCTCGGGCGCTGCGATACGACGCGGCGATGAGCAACCACGAAGAGCATCTCTACAGGCTCGGCGCCGGAATCATGCTCCTCAACAGCGAGAGCAAGGTGTGGGTCGGTGCGCGGATCGATAATCCCGAGGACGCCTGGCAGATGCCCCAGGGCGGAATCGACGGGGACGAGGAGCCGTGGCCTGCTGCGCTGCGCGAGCTCGAGGAGGAAACGGGGATCGCGCCCGGCCTCGTCCAATGCCTCGCAGAGCATCCCGAGCGGCTTCGCTACGACCTTCCCGGCGAGTGGCGGGAGAAGCTGTGGGGCGGGAAATGGAAAGGCCAGATGCAGCACTGGTTCCTTGCCCGCTTTCTCGGAAGCGACAGCGATGTGAACATTGCGACCGACCACCCCGAATTCCGCTCCTGGAAATGGGTCGAGCCGAGCCAGGTCCCCGAGCTGATCGTTCCCTTCAAGCGCGAGCTTTATCGGCGTATTTGCACCGACTTCGCGCCTTATTTTTGATCGCGGGCGGCCGTGAAATAACCGATTCCGCCGCCGACGAGGCCGCCCAGGATCGGCCCGACGAACGGCAGGGGAATCGCGATAACCGCGCCGATGGCGGCGCCGATCGCAGCGCGCTTGGCGACAGGGTTTTCGAGCATCTTCGATCTCCTCTACCTTGTGTATTATACATATAATACAGGACGGGCACGATTGCGAGGGGCGTGGTGTGGCGTTCCTCCGGCGGCGAGGCTAGGGAACCGGCGATGGGCGATCTCTCCACAGTAGAGCAAGGCGTGGTCGAGGCCGCGGCAGGCGAGCCGATGCTCGACCAGGTGCTCGAGTGGAGCGCCGTCAACAGCGGCTCCCGCAACCTTCCGGGCCTGGAGCGGATGGGAGCGATTCTCGCCGACGCATTCTCTATCCTCCCCGGCGAGCTGGAGCTCGTCGATTCGGCACCCGTCGAGGCCGTCGATCCGGCCGGCCGAACGATCGCGATCGAGCACGGACAGAATCTCCACCTCAAGGTCCGGCCGGATGCGCCGATACAAATGCTTTTCACCGGCCACATGGACACCGTCTTCCCGGTCGACCACGAATTCCAGCACACGCAGTGGCTCGAAGACGGGGTTCTGAACGGCCCCGGGGTCGCGGACATGAAGGGCGGCCTCGCGATCATGCTCGCGGCGCTCAAATCCGTGGAGGCGAGCGCAGCGGCGGCAAACATCGGTTACGAAGTCATCATCAACAGCGACGAGGAAGTCGGAAGCCTTGGCTCGGCGCCGCTCATCGCCGAAGCAGCCAGGGGCAAGCGCGCGGCTCTGACCTACGAACCCTCCGCCCTTCCCGACGGGACTCTGGCGGGCGCACGGCCGGGAAGCGGCAACTTCTCGCTGGTGGTGCACGGCAAGTCGGCGCATGCCGGGCGCAATCCCGAAGACGGGCGCAACGCGATCGTCGCCGCGGCCGAGCTGGCGCTCCGGTTCGAGCGGCTGATCCGTGACGGGCTGACGGTGAATTCGTCGCGGATCGAAGGCGGCGGCCCTGGCAATGTCGTTCCCGACCTGGCGGTGCTGCGGGTCAACATGCGGCCGCGAACGCCCGAGATCGAAGCCGAGGCAAAGCGCCAAATCGAGGAGATCGTTGCTGCCGTCGCGGTCGAGCGCGATGTCACCATCCATACGCACGGCAGCTTCGGCCGCCCGCCCAAGCCGATGACTCCGGAGATGGAGAAACTGTTCGGGCTGGTAAAGCAGGCCGGCGCCGACCTCGGTCAGCCAATCGGCTGGAAAGCCACCGGGGGCGTGTGCGACGGCAACAATATCGCCGCCTGCGGAGTGCCCGTCGTCGACACGATGGGCGTTCGCGGCGGCAAGATTCACAGCATGGAGGAATTTCTGATTAGCGAGAGTCTCGGCGAGCGCGCCGCTCTTTCGGCGCTGACCATCCTGAGGATCGCGGAGGGCCGGATATGACCTTCCGGGTCCGCCCGGCGCGCCCGGACGATTATGCCGAGATATACAAGATGGCGAAGCTGACCGGGGGCGGCTTCACCAACCTTCCGCCCGACAAGGCGACTCTCGTCGGGAAGCTTGCCCGATCGGCCGAGTCCTTCGAGCGGCAGCAGGACGAACAGCGCGGCGACCTTTACGTTTTCGTGCTCGAGGACCCGAAGAGCGGCAAGATCCGCGGCACCTGCCAGGTGTTCGGCAAAGTCGGGGTCAAGCAGCCCTTTTACAGCTATCGGCTCAGCACCCTCACCCAGACCAGCCCGGAGCTCGGCAAGACGTTCCGGAACGAGATGCTGACGCTGACGACCGACCTCGAAGGCTCGTCGGAGGTGGGCGGGCTGTTCCTCCATCCCGAATGCCGCGCGGGCGGCTGGGGAGCGCTGATCGCCCGGAGCCGCTATTTGTTCATCAAGATGCACCGGGGCCGGTTCGGGCCGTGCACTCTGGCGGAGCTTCGCGGGGTGATGGACGAGGCCGGTCACGCGCCCTTCTGGGACTCGCTTGCCGGCAAATTCTTCGGAATGACCTTCCCGGAAGCAGATGAATTCAATGCGGTCCACGGCACCCAGTTCATCGCTGACCTGATGCCGAAGACGCCGATCTATACCGCCCTCCTCAACGATGCCGCGAAAGCGGTGATGGGGCAGCCTCATCCGAGCGGGAAAGCGGCGATGAAGATGCTCGAGCAGGAAGGTTTCACGTTCGACCGCTACATCGACATTTTCGACGGTGGGCCGACGGTGACCGTGGCGACAGACAATATCCGCACCATCGAGGAATCCGAAGATTATACCGTCGCCGAGATCGGCGAGGGCGGCGGCCAGAAGATGCTTCTCGCCAAGGGGCGGCTGAACGATTTCCGGGCTTGCTGGGGATCCGTGAAGAAGGCGCCGAAAAAGGGGCTCTGTATCGACAGGGAAGCGGCGGAGCTGCTCGAGATCGAGGCCGGCGACCAGTTGCTCGGCGTCGCGAGATGAGCCTGGTCGAAATCAACTTCGACGGAATTATCGGCCCGAGCCACAATTATGCCGGGCTTAGCTTCGGCAATCTCGCTTCGACCCGCAACACGGGCCAGGTGTCGCAGCCGCGGGCGGCCGCGCTCCAGGGCATCGAGAAAATGCGCGCCAACCTGAAGCTCGGCCTCGCCCAGGGGATTTTTCCGCCGCAGCGGCGCCCGGACCGGCGGTGGCTCGAGGCGCTCGGGACCACCTACGAGGATGCCGAGCCGCGACTGGCGACGAATGCAATGTCGGCCTCCGCCATGTGGGCGGCCAATGCGGCGACCGTCTCGCCGGCGCCCGATTGCGCCGACGGCAAATGCCACCTCACCGTCGCCAATCTGAAATCGATGCCGCACCGCAGCCACGAATGGCCGGAGACCCTGGCGCAGTTGCAGGTCGCGTTCGCCAATTCTGCCTTTGCGGTGCACGCACCGATCCCGGTCGCGTTCGGGGACGAGGGCGCCGCCAACCACATGCGGCTGGCGAGCGGCTACGGAACGCTGGGAGTCGAGATTTTCGTCTATGGGGTGAGCGGCGGCGCCTTCCCGGCACGGCAAAATCTGGAAGCGTCGAAGGCGATCGCGCGGCTTCACAAGCTGGATCCGGAGCGGACGATCTTCGCCGAGCAGTCGGAAGACGCGATCGCCGCCGGCGCCTTCCACAACGATGTCGTCGCGGTCGCGAACCAGCGCGTATTGTTCGCCCACGAAAAAGCGTTCGCGGACCGGGAAAGCATAATCTCGGAATGCGAGCGGCTGTTTCCCGAGCTGCAGCTCGTCGAGGTCCCGGCTTCGGAAGTCCCGCTCGCCGATGCGGTCAGCTCGTACCTGTTCAACGCCCAACTCGTCAGCCCGTTGAACGGCGAGACGACACTGATCGTGCCGAGCGAAGCGCGAGAGACCCCGTCGGTCTGGTCGTGGCTTCAGCGACATGCCGCCGGCAACGGCCCGATCCGCAAAGTCGAGGTGGTGGACGTTCGCCAGTCGATGGCCAACGGCGGCGGACCCGCCTGCCTCCGGCTTCGAGTCGCCGCCGATCCGGCGACGGTCGACCCGCGATTCATGGTCGATGAAGAAAAGCTCGACCGAATCGCCGGCGTGATCGAGCGCGGCTGGCCGGAGGAAATCCACCCCGACAGGCTCCAGGACCGGGCGCTGGTGGCGGCAATCGAATCTGCTCGCGCCGAGCTGTTCGCCCAGCTCGATCTCAACGATCTGATCTGACGAACGGAATCCCGAAACGGGACGGCGCGGCCATTCCTTACCGCGACTTTAACCTTGTCTATTAGGAGATAAACGGCTCAAAACTGCCGCTGTGACGTTCAACCGTTAACGAAATGGCGATGCTGAAGAAAATCGGCCGACTGTTTGTGGTCAAGACGCGCTTCGAAGCGTGGGCCGTGATCTATGCCATTGCCGTGGGCTCCGTGGAGCGCGCCCAGCATTATATGGTGCAATTCCCGGGCTATGGCGGATGGCTTCTGGCGCTGGCCTGCACCGGCGTGGTTTTCGTCGCCGGCGCCAAGCTTCTCGATTCGACTCCGAAGAAGGTGAAGGCGGCAGCAGGTGCCCGCGCCCGACTCAGCGATAATCCACCCACAGGTCTCCGTTGGCGCTCCGGTTCAGAGTCACGACCCTGGCATCGCACAAGTTCACGCCCGACCACACGACCAGCCGACCGTCGGGCAAGGTAGCCTCAAGGTCGAAAGCGCAATCGGGATTGTTGAACTGAACCGCGCCCTGCCCGCCTGACTTGGGCACCGGTACGGGCGCAACGGTGAGCGGCATCCATTGCTGGGTCCCGAACCGCCTCGCCTTCAGGGCGCTGAAGTCGATGTCGGTATTGTTGACGAGCGTGAAGTTGGTCGCCTGGGCGATTGCCGGAGCCGGCAGGACGGCGACGAGCGCCGCAAGCGCAGTTGCGAGGAGCTTGGTCATTCGCCCCTTATACGCGTTGTGGCGCAAAGGGGCGAATGGCGGTGTGGGTCAGGCCGCGTCGAGCGTCGGATAGACCGGCCACGAACGCTGCGTGTAGGTCGCGCCCTGTCCCTGGCGGTGCGCTTCGGTCAGGGGGAGCGCGGTCGAGCAGAAAGCGCATTCGGCGCTAAGCCGGCCGATGATCCAGTGGCTTCGGCCGCAGCCGGGACAATGGTTCACTTCACCTTCGTGATAGCTGGCGTGATAGCCGCGGGCGCTGGGGTTGAACGGCTCCCGGCCCATTGGGGTGGTACTCAGCACGGGGTATTTCCTTTCAAGGCTTTAGCGGTTCAACGAGCGGTGATTCGATAGGTTTCCCGATCGTCTGCCTTGAATGGCGCACTGTCACCCGCCGACAACGGGGTGTGCCGGTGCGGGACGGCTGTGGATATTAACCATCTCTTAGGGGTTCGCGGGCATCGTCTCCAATCGACCAGGGGGGTGCGTATGGAGTCCAACCAGCGTTATTATCGCCGCCGCGCGTATGAGGAACGGGTCGCGGCACAGCGGGCAATCACCGAGGCGGCTCGCATTTGGCACAGCAAATTGGCAGAGGATTTCGCCGAGCGAGCGGCCAATTCGGCGGTCATGGCCTGAAGGCCGCCCGCCGAACATCTTCTTTTAAAATGGCGCGCCCGGAAGGATTCGAACCTCCGGCCCCCAGATTCGTAGTCT
>JBDZVP010000080.1:0-8553 GCA_040255765.1 Sphingomonadales bacterium
GCCGTGTCTCAGTCCCAGTGTGGCTGATCATCCTCTCAGACCAGCTAAGGATCGTCGCCTTGGTGAGCCTTTACCTCACCAACTAGCTAATCCTACGCGGGCTCATCCCTGGGCGATAAATCTTTGGACCGAAGTCATCATCCGGTATTAGCAGTCGTTTCCAACTGTTATCCCGAACCCAAGGGCAGATTCCCACGCGTTACGCACCCGTGCGCCACTAGACCCGAAGGTCTCGTTCGACTTGCATGTGTTAGGCATGCCGCCAGCGTTCGTTCTGAGCCAGAATCAAACTCTCAAGTTGATGTACGATCTCGTCCCGGAGGAATATCCGGAGGCCAGACCGGCATCTCTGGGAGCCGTTCCTGCACAAATATACAAACTGGTGTGTTTGCGTATCAGGACATTTGTTTCCTCCGTCAGGCAAGCCCGAACGGAAGTCACATTAAGGAACGGCATGAATTTGACCGACCAACCCGAACCCAGAGGTTCCGGGAGACCGGGCCGCCGCCCACATGTCCCTTCATCTAAACCGACAATGTCAAAGAGCCGACGCGCTTCCTCCCCCGGTTCGATTGTTCCGGGCATCGGTTGTACCGACTAAGAAGAGGCGCGAAACGGTGGCCGACCCAAGATTGGGCCGCCGCCGTTGCTGGAGGCGCATATATGGGCGGCCTCCGAAGGCGTCAACGGCTTTTTGTCCATCGGGCTCAAAAAACCGGTTTTGGTCAAAAAAAGCGCCGGCCCGAAGGCCGCCGCAGATCTATCTATATGGGGCACTCGCGAGCCCATTCAAGGACCGCAAGCCATTCCAGAACAATGTTTTTTCAGGCGCTCTGGATATAGACGCGCATCGCTTCGGCTTCGCCCTCTATCCTCTCCATGCGGTGCTTCACGAGGTCGCCGATCGACACGATTCCGACGAGCTCGCCGCGGTCCAGCACCGGCAGGTGCCGAATCCGCCGTTTCGTCATCATCGCGAGGGCAACGACTATGGCGGTCGAAGGCTCGACAGTGACCGCGGGCGCGCTCATCACCCGCGAGACCGGCCATTGAAGAACGTCCGCGCCGCGATCGCGAAGGCAATAGATAACGTCGCGTTCGGAAAAGATGCCAATGACCGAGCCGTTCTCGATCACTGGAAGAGCGCCGATTCGCTTTTCCCCGAGCATCGCGACCGCTTCGGTCACCGTCGAATCCGGCGCGATGGTCGCTACCTCATGGCCCTTTCCGGCCAAAATCGCGTCGATCGTCATCTCCGACTCCGGCTATTCGATCACTGCCTTGATAGTCTCACGCACCGCGACCAAAGGGAAGCGCTGCTGCGATTAGGCGAAGGACAAGCATGACGGATTCGAAGCGTGAGCCGGTTCTGAGGATCGTCCCCGGACCGACCGACATCAATGCCAACGGTCACATCTTCGGAGGCTGGGTGCTCGCGCAGATGGACATCGCCGGCGGCGTCGCCGCATCGCAGCGAGCGAACGGGCCGGTCGCGACGGTTGCGATCGAAGGAATGAAGTTCATCACTCCGATCCACATCCGTGACCTCATCTCCGTCTATGCGCATGTCGAGCGCGTCGGGCGGACCTCGATGGGCGTCAGGATCGAAGTCGTGGCGACACGCGACCGCGGCAAGACCGACGTCAAGGTCACCGAAGGCCTGTTCACCTTCGTCGCGCTCGACGAGGAATACCGCCCGCGGCCGGTCGACACACTCGCCTGAAACGCGAAAGCCTCCCCGCCCGGCTTCGGACGAGGAGGCTGGCCTTCGCGGGGAGGGAGTCGAAGGCCGCTCTGATCAGAACGCGAATTGGCCGAAGATGCCGACTTCGTCGTAGCTTCCGCCGGTCAGGTTATCGATACCGCCGATGGTGCCATTCGACGTCGACAGGAACCCGTTCTTGGCCCGGTCCCGCTTGTAGACGAGCGCCAGGTCCACTTCCTTGATCGGCTTGTAGTTCACGCCGACGTTGAAATAGCGATCCTTCAGGTTGGGGCTGAGATCCTTCTTCGGCTTCACCCAGTCGTAGCGGCCGAACACCGAGAATTGCTTATTGAAGGCGAACGAGCCGAACGTCGACCATCCGTCGGCGCTGTCGCCGACCGGGCCGGTAACGTTGAGCCAGTTCTTGGCATGGAAATATTCGACGCCGAGGCGGACCCGGCTGTCGGTGTAGGCCGCGAGCGCGTTGAAGCGGGTCGCTCGGCGGGTGTCCACGCCATTCTCGACGCTCTTTCCAAGCTTGCCGGTATAGCCGCCGACCCCGAGCGTGATGTTCTTGATCGGATTGACGCTCAAACGGCCTTCGAGGTCGATGGTGTTGGAGTTGCGCGACAGGGTCTTGTAGCCGGCACCGTTGACCGCCGAGGCCGCATAATTGACCTTCCCGTCGAGGAAGCTGCCTCCGACGTGCACGCCCCAGTCCGACGACGTTCCGAACTTCGTGCGGTCGATCAGCGTGTTCTCGACGAAGCGATAGCCGTACACACCCTCGGAGAATCCAACCCAGGGCATGTCCGCGGCACCGACCCGGACGAAGAATCCCGGAGCGAACTTCGCCTGGAGATAGGCCTTCTTCACATAGACGAGCACGTCGTTGCTGGTGCCGTTGCTTCCGTAGCGGAAGTCGGTGGTCAGGTTCGCCGACAGCACGTTATTGAACTTGTGATCGACGCCCAGATAGAAGCGCTTCAGTTCGGTCTGCGTGCCGTTGACGCTCTGGTTCACGCCTGCGCGCTCGTTATCGATCGAGCTGATGTTGAAGAAGGCTTTGCCGCTGATCTTGGTGTCCTTGGTCCAGCTCGACGAATCGCTTTTCGGAGCCGCGGGCGCGGTGGCAACCTTCGCCGCGGTCGCGGTCTGGGCAGTCTGCAGCTGATTGACCTGCGCCTGGAGCGCCTGGATCTGGGCCTGCAGCGCGGCGATCTGTTCCGGCGTGATGTTGGCCGCCGGCGCACTTTGCGCGAAAGCCGGAGAAGCAGCGAGCGCCGTCGACGCGAGAATTAGATAGGCGAGTTTCATTCATTCCCCCAATCGGGTTTCGGTTGTTGTCTGGGGGACGCCCTACAGGCGCTGTGCGATGCGCCGGTGACTCGGCGGTGTCACTTTTGTGACAGTGGCGGCCCGCGTCCCGATCGCCTGCAACGGCCCTGCCACGCACCTGTCACCAGCGCGTCAACTCGCGGGCGTAAGCGGCGAGCGATGGCGTTTCGCCATTCACGTCCACGAGGAAAGCACGATGAATAAAGTGAATTGGATTTTCGGTCTTGCGGCGGCCGCTGCGCTCGTCTCCAGCAGCGGCGCTCCGGCCGCGGTAACCGGCGCTGGGTCGAGTTTCGTTTATCCGGTCCTGTCACGCTGGGCCGCGGATTTCAAAAAGGCCGGCGGCGCGGAAATCAATTACCAGTCGGTCGGCTCGGGCGCCGGCATCGCCCAGGTCAAGGCAGGAACGGTCGACTTCGGGGCTACCGACAAGCCGCTGAACTCCGAGGAGCTGGCCGCGGCGGGGCTCGCGCAATTTCCGGTGGTCATCGGAGGCATCGTCCCGGTCATCAACCTCTCCGGCCTTCGCCCCGGCCGGTTGCACCTCACCGGCCCCGTTCTCGCCGGAATATTCTCGGGCCAGGTGAAAAAATGGAACGACCCGGTCATCGCCAGGCTCAATCCCGGACTAAAGCTTCCCGACATGGCGATTTCGATCGTCCATCGCTCCGACGGTTCGGGCACGACCTATAATTTCACCCATTACCTCAGCCAGGTCAGCAAGGGCTGGAAAGACCGGATCGGCGAGGGAACGACGGTGAAATGGCCAGCGGGAGTCGGCGGCAAGGGCAACGAAGGCGTCGCCGGTTACGTCAAGCAGATTTCAGGATCGATCGGCTACGTCGAATATGCCTACGCGCTGCAAAACAAGCTGAGCCACGCTTTGGTCCAGAACAAGGCGGGCCGTTATGTCCAGCCAAACGCCCAGTCCTTTGCGGCGGCGGCGGCGACCGCCGACTGGTCGAAGACCAGGGACTTCAACCTGGTGATGACGAACGCGCCGGGCGCCAACGCCTGGCCGATCGCCGCGAGCGTGTTCGTGCTGATGTACAAGCAACCGAAGAACGCCGCGAACAATGCCGACGCGAAGAAGTTCTTCAACTGGTCGCTGACGAAGGGACAACGCCAGGCGCTGGCGCTCGATTACGTGCCCTTGCCTGCTCCGCTCGTGAAGCGGATCCAGGCTTATGTGTCGGCGAACGTCAAGTAGGCGGCCGGCAAACCTCCCGGCCGAAGCGGCCCGTCCCTCGGGGCGGGCCGTTTTTTTTCAGTCTTCGGAGTCGAGCGAGTAGCCGGCCGAGCGGACGGTGCGGATCAGGTCAGGTCTGCCGCCTTCGTTGAGCGCCTTGCGCAAGCGGCGAACGTGCACGTCGACCGTCCGAAGCTCGATATCCGCATCGTGGCTCCAGACGATGTCCAGCAAGCGCTCGCGCGAGAAGACCCGTCCGGGATGCTCGAGGAAATGCTTGAGCAGGCGAAATTCCGTCGGTCCAAGAGACAGGGACTTTCCGCCTCGCCGAACCTTGTGCGCGGCGACGTCCATTTCGAGATCGGCATAGGACAGCTGTTCGCCGGCGAGGCCCGGGCGGATCCGCCTCAGCACGGCGCTGACACGCGCCATGAGTTCGCGCGGGCTGAACGGCTTCGTCACATAATCGTCGGCGCCAACCTCAAGTCCGCGCACCCGGTCGCTTTCCTCGCCCCGCGCGGTCAGCATGATGATCGGCACGTTGGCGGTGTCCGGCTTGCGCCGGAGCCTCCTGCACACTTCGAGGCCGGATATTCCCTCGATCATCCAGTCGAGGATGATGACGTCTGGCGGATTCTCCGCCGCGAGAAGCAGGGCTTCCTCGCCGTCTCCGGTTCGGGCAACGTCGAACTCCGCCCGCTCGAAATGCCAGATCAGCAGTTCGGCCAGCGCCTTGTCGTCCTCGACCAGAAGCAGCTTCTTTTTGCTCACGGCGTTTCGCGCTCCGGGGAGTCGGGAAGTCTTTCGCCTGTAGCCGCAAAATAGACCATTTCGGCAATGTTCGTCGCATGATCGCCGATCCGCTCCAGGTTCTTGGCGACGAAAAGGAGGCTCGTCGACGGTCCGATATTGTGCGGATTTTCCATCATGAAGGTCAGCAAGGTCCGGAAGATGCTGTCGTAGAAATCGTCGAGCGCATCGTCGCTCTCGGATACTTTCTTCGCCTTCCCGGAATCCCGCTCAACGAAGGCTTCGAGCACGTCGTGCACCATCGCCGACGCGATCTTCGCCATTTGCGGAAGAAGCGACAGCGGCTCGATCGAGCCCGTCTTCGGCAATCGCTTCACGCGCCTGGCGATGTTTTTCGCATAATCGGCAATCCGCTCGACGACGCCGGCTATTTTCAGCGCCGCGAGCGCGTCGCGTAGGTCGTCCGCCATCGGCGCCCGGAGCGCGATGAGCTGCACGACCCGGTCTTCGGCCTCCGCCTCCAGCCGGTCGATTTCCTGGTCGGCTTCGACCAGCCTCGCCGCCGCCTCGACGTCGCGCTCGACAAGACAGCGCATCGCCTCGTGAATTGCAGCTTCCGCCCGCTCGCCCATATGGACGATGAGCTCGCGAAGATCGCTCAAATCCTCGTCGAACGCGCTCGATGTGTGGGCGCCGGTAGGGGTCATGTGTTGCCGCTCCTCAGCCATAACGGCCTGTAATATAATCCTGGGTCCGCTGGATTTGCGGGTTGGTGAAGATCTGGGCGGTGTCGCCGACCTCGATCAACTCGCCCAGGTGGAAGAAGGCTGTGCGTTGCGAAACGCGCGCGGCCTGCTGCATGTTGTGGGTGACGATCACGATCGTGAATTGATCGCGGAGTTCGTGGATCAGCTCCTCGATCCGGGCCGTGGAGATCGGGTCGAGCGCGGAGGTCGGCTCGTCGAGAAGGATCACGTCCGGCTTCACCGCGAGCGTTCGGGCAATGCACAGCCTCTGCTGCTGCCCGCCCGACAGCGACAAGGCGCTGGCACCGAGCTTGTCCTCGACCTCGTCCCACAGCGCTGCCTGACGCAGCGCGTCCTCGACGCGGTCGGCCATCTCGGACTTCGAGAGCCGCTCGTAATAGGACAAAGCGAAAGCGACATTGTTGCGGATCGATGTCGCGAACGGGGTCGGCTTCTGGAACACCATTCCGACCCGTCGCCTCAAATCCGACAGCGGGAAGCGGCGATCGAGGATATTTTCGCCGTCGATCAGGATTTCGCCCTCGGCGCGCTGATCGGGATAGATTTCGTAGATCCGGTTCAGCGTTCGAAGGAGGGTCGACTTGCCGCACCCCGACGGACCGATGATCGCCGTCACCGCGTGCGCGGGCACGTCGAGCGATACGTCCTTCAGAGCCTGGGTCTTGCCGTAAAAGAAATCGAGATTGCGCACCTCGATCTTCGGAGGCGCTCCCGGTTGCTTCACGGCGTGCGGCTGCGATTCCATCAACTCGATCACTTCGACGTCCTTTTCGCGATCACCCGCACTGCAATGTTGAGCCCGAGCACGAACAGGGTGAGCACCAGCGCGCCCGCCCAGGCGAGAGCGTGCCATTCATCGTAGGGGCTCATCGCATATTGGAAGATGACGACCGGCACGTTGGCGAGCGGTCCCGACAGGCTGCCGCTCCAGAACTGGTTGTTGAGCGCGGTGAAGAGGAGCGGCGCCGTCTCGCCGGCGATTCGAGCGACCCCCAAAAGCACGCCCGTCAGGATCGCCGTCAGGGCCGCCTTGTAAAGGATTTGCGCCGTGACCCGCCATCGCGGGACTCCAAGCGCGAAAGCGGCTTCGCGCATCTGGTCCGGCACCAGCCGCAGCGCCTCGTCGCTGGTGCGGACCACGATCGGAAGCAGGATCATCGCCAGCGCGACCGCGCCCGCATAACCGGAGAAATGGCCCGACGTCCGGACGATGATCTCGTAAACGAACAGGCCGATGACGATCGACGGCGCGCTCAGCAGCACGTCGTTCAGAAAGCTCACGACTTTCGCAAGCCGAGAGTACCGTCCATGCTCCGCGAGATAGGTGCCCGCCGCGACACCGAGCGGAGCGCCGATCACGACCGCGAGGACGATCATCACGGCGCTTCCGTAGAAGGCGTTCAGAAGTCCGCCCGACGAGCCGGGCGGCGGAGTCATCTGCGTGAACAGAGCGAGGTCGATCGCGCCGAGCCCCTGCCGGAACGTCGTCCAGAGGATCCAGAAGAGCCAGAACAGGCCGAACAGGGTCGCGCCGCTCGCGAACAGGAAGGCGAGCGCATCGACTGCGCGGCGCCTCAACAGGATTATCTGCATCAGTGCGTCCTCCCGTGCGCCTTGTTGATCCGGAGGAGCAGCAGCTTGGCCGCGCTCAGCACGATGAAGGTGACGACGAACAGCAGGAAGGCGAGCGCGATCAGCGACGAGCGGTAGAGCTCGGCGTCCGCCTCGGTGAATTCGTTGGCGATCGCGGCCGCGATCGAGTTGCTCGGCATCAGCAGGGAGATCGACAAATCGTGCGCGTTGCCGAGAACGAAGGTCACGGCCATCGTCTCGCCGAGTGCGCGGCCGAGCCCGAGGAAGATCGCGCCGATGATCGCCGAACGGGCGTACGGCAGGGTCACGCGGCTCAGAACTTCCCAGCGGGTCGAGCCGAGCGCGACCGCCGATTCCTTGAGTGGCGGCGGCACCGCGTTGAACACGTCCCGGGCAACCGCGGCGATGAATGGGATGACCATGATCCCCAGGACGATTCCCGCGGTCAGCATGCCGATCCCGATCGGCGGACCGGTGAAGACCGCACCGATGATCGGCAGCGGCCCGAGCTTGTCATTCAGCCAAGGATCGACATGGGCCGCCATGAACGGCGCGAAGATGAACAGGCCCCACATGCCGTAGATGATGCTCGGGATCGCCGCGAGCAGCTCCACCGCGACGCCGATCGGCCCGCGGATCCAGCGCGGTGCAATATCCGTCAGGAAGAGGGCTATGCCGAGGCTGACCGGAACGGCGATGACCAGCGCGATGATCGACGTGACGATCGTTCCGTAGATGGGCACCAGCGCGCCGAACTTTCCGGCGACCGCGTCCCAGTCCGTGCTGGTAATGAAGCCGAGCCCGAATGTCTCGAACGCGAGCCGGCCGCCCCACGCCATCGACGCGGCAGTGGCGCCGAGCAGGATCAGCACAAGCCACGCAGCGCCGGCCGTGACCAGGTTGAAGGCCCGGTCGGCGGCGGCGCTGCGGCTTTTGACTACGGGTGCGAGGGCGGTCACTTAATCCTGGGGCCGATATAGGCCTCGATCTGCTTCACGAGCTCGGGCGGTAGCGGGACGTAATCCAGCTTTTTGGCCTGATCCTGACCACTGTTGAGCACATAGCGGAAGAACTCGAGCGCGGCCTTCGACCGGGCCGGGTCCTTCGCGTTGGTCGGCATCAGCACGAACACGCTCGCGGTGATGGGATAGGCGTGCGCGCCCGGCGCGTTGGTCATCACCAGGTTGAAGTCCTGCGCTTTCGCCCAGTCG
>JBDZVP010000007.1:0-41994 GCA_040255765.1 Sphingomonadales bacterium
GTCGGACGACCCCAAGCCGGAAGTTTCCAACATCATCAGCGGCAACACGCTGAGCCTGGTGATCCGCCATTCGCTGATCGCCCTGCCGGAGCCCGGCTACATCCCGCGCACCGACCCCTTCGGCTACAGTATCGGGCGCCAGCAGGTCGATTATTCCGCGCCGCTCGGAAAGCCGGTGGTCATCGAGCTTGCCCGGCGGTTCCGGCTTGAGAAGGTCGATCCCGGCGCGACCGCTTCGCCGGTCAAAAAACCGATCCTCTTCTACATCGACCGCGCCGCTCCGGAGCCCGTTCGGACCGCCCTCGTCGAGGGCGTAGGCTGGTGGAAGGCGGCGTTCGACGGGGCCGGCTATCAGAACGCGTTCCAGGTCGCGGTGCTTCCCGAAGGCGCCGACCCGCTCGACGTTCGCTACAATGTCGTGAACTGGGTCGACCGCGCGACCCGCGGCTGGTCCTATGGGCAGCCGATCGACGATCCCCGCACCGGCGAAATCCTGAAAGGCTCCGTGCTGCTCGGCTCGCTCCGCGTTCGGCAGGACATGACGATTTTCCAGGCGCTGGTCGGTGCGGGGCTGACGGGGACGGGCGACATCAACGACCCGATTACAGCCGCACTTGGACGAATCCGGCAGCTTGGAGCGCATGAGGTTGGTCACGCGATCGGTCTGGCCCATAACTTCGCAGCGAGCACGCAGGGCCGCTATTCGGTAATGGATTATCCGGCGCCGCGCATCGTGCTGGACGCCAATGGGGCACCGTCGCTTCGCGATGCCTATGGCGTTGGCGTCGGGCCGTGGGACAAGTTCATGGTGAAGTGGCTTTACGCCCCGACCGACGCGGCGGCACGACCGATCCTGGCTGAAGCCCGGGCGGAGGGGCTCCGCTTCGTGGCTGACAATGACGCCCGGCCGGTGGGGGCGGGCCATCCGGAAGGGTCGCTGTGGGACGACAGTGCCGATCCGGTCGCCGAGCTTCGGCGAATGATGGAGGTGCGGCGAGTCGCGATCCAGAGGTTCGGGACGGCTGCGATCCCCGCGGGCGAATCGCTTTCCGATCTTCGCCGCGCGTTCGTTCCGATCTGGCTGATCGATCGCTACCAGGTCGAAGCGGCGGCCAAGACTTTGGGAGGCGTGAATTTTCCCTATGCGCTGAATGGCGAGCAGGTTGTCGCGCAGACGGTTCCGGGCGGCGCGCAATGGGCTGCGCTCTACGCGTTGCTCGATACGCTCTCGCCTGCGGACCTGACGGTTCCCGCACGCCTTCAGCCGCTGCTGTCGAGCGGCTTCGGCGGCGGGCCGGATCGGCAGACGGAAATCGAGATTATCCCGACCGCGGGCGGCCCGGTGTTCGATCCGCTGAAGGCGACCGAAGTCGGGGCGATGCAGACTCTGAATTCATTGCTCGCTCCGGAGCGGCTCAACCGGCTGGAGCTGCAGCACGCGGCGGATTCGTCGGTGCCTTCGGCGGGCCAGGTGTTCGACCTGCTGCTCGACCGAAGCCTTGCAGGCGCGAACGCTGAAGTCGGCCGCCGGATCGCGACGACGGCGATCCTTTCGCTCGCCCGCGTTCAGCGCAATCCGGCGCTTTCGCCTACCATCCAATTCCAGCTCGCCGGCCGGATGGATCGGCTCGCCGAGCGGCTGGGGCGGTGGCGCGGCGACGACCAGCAGCAGGACTGGGCGCGGGGGCTCGCTTCGCTCCTTCGCGACCGTGAAGCGCTGGACAAGGTGATCGCCGACCCGAGGCGCCTTCCGGACGTCCCGCCGGGGATGCCGATAGGGGACTGAACGCTGGCATCTGTTCTTTACCTTCAGGCACTTGTAAGCTCCCGGGCGAACTGGGGAGCGCCCGCTTATGTCGGACGTGTTCGTGTCTTACGCCCGCTCCTCCGAAGAGCAGGCAAGGCAGGTCGAGGACGCGTTGCGCGACGCCGGCTACGGCGTTTGGCGAGACGCCGAGCTTCCCGCGCACCGGGGCTATGCCGAGGTCATCGAGGAACGTCTGAAGGCCGCGAAAGCGGTTGTCGTGCTGTGGTCGGAAGAGGCCGCGAAGTCGCATTGGGTGCGGGCCGAAGCCGATAGTGCGCGCGAGAGCAGGACCCTGGTCCAGGCCAGTGTCGACGGGACGGTTCCTCCGATCCCGTTCAACCAGATCCAGTTCGCTGCCCTTCACGGCTGGGGCGGCGAGAGCGATCATTCGGGGTGGAAGAAGTTGCTGGCTAGCGTGGCCGACCTCGTCGAACCTGAAGCGATCGCGCCTGAAAGCAGGCCGAAGCGGCAGGCGAGAACAACCTCCATCTGCGTCCTGCCTTTCGCCAATATGAGCGGAGACTCGGAGCAGGAATATTTCAGCGACGGGATCAGCGAGGACATCACGACCGACCTGTCGAAAATCTCGTCGCTCGACGTCATCGCGAGAAACACGGCTTTCCAGTTCAAGGGCCAGTCGGTCGACATATGCGAGGTTGCCCGGAAGCTCGGCGTCACCCACGTCCTCGAAGGGAGCGTCCGAAAGGCGGGCAACCGGCTCCGGATCACAGCACAGCTGATCGACGGGGCGACCGGCGGCCATGTCTGGGCCGATCGCTACGATCGCGACCTGACCGATATCTTCGAAATCCAGGACGAGATCAGCCGATCGATCGTCGACGCGCTTAAAGTGAAGCTTCTCCCGAAAGAGAAGAAGGCGATCGAGCAGCGCGGCACCAACGACGTCGAGGCCTACAAGCTCTACCTGCTTGCACGGCAATATTGGGTCACCGGCAATCATGGGGACCCGCGCCGCGAAGAGCGGGCAATGCGAATCTGCGGCCGGGCGGTGCAGATCGACCCCTATTATGCGCAAGCCTGGGCGATGCTCGGCTATACGCAGTCCAATCTTCACTATGGTTTCAACCTCAGCGCGGACGACGGCTTTGCAGCGGCGCACACCGCGCTTTCGATCAATCCGACGATCGCCGAAGCCTATCTGCCGATGGTCCGGCGGTTTGAGGAGCAGGGACGCAAGGCCGAGGCTGACGAGCACTTGGCCAAGGCACTCGAACTCGATCCGGACTCGTGGGAAGTGAACAAGGAAGCGGGGCGGTTGAACAGGCTCCGCGGGGACATCGGCGCCGCAAAGGCCTTCTACGAAAAGGCGGTCGAAATCATGGAGTCCGACTTCCATGCCTGGGGGCTGCTGCTGACCTTCTACCAGGCCGAGCGGGACAGCGAGAAGGTGGCCCGCGCGGCCCAGATGATGGTTTCGCAAGCGCAAAAAGCGATTGAGCAGGATCCAGGCAACGGAGCGGCCCTCGGCATCATCGCGGGCGGATATGCGGCTCTTGGCGAGCACGAGCGGGCGCGCGAGTGGATCGACCGGGCGATGCTGATTGACCCCGACAACGTCAACATGCGCTACAATTTCGCGTGCGTCCTCGCGTCGCAGATGGGCGAGAAGGAAGAGGCCCTCAAGCTTCTCGACCGGACATTGGCAGTGTCGGGAGTGACTGCTCTGCGGATGGCGGAGACCGATCCCGACTTCGACCCTCTTCGCGAGTTGCCCGGTTTCCGGAAGATGATCGCCCGCGAGCGCAAGCGGCACGGGCTGGCTGACGAGAAGATCGCGGCGGCTACTCCACCTGCTGCATCCTGAGCGCGACTTCGCTCATGAAGCGGGCGTCGTCGCCGTCGGCCAGCCAGCTTGCCTCGTCGGCGATGGCCGCGAGGAGGTCCGCCAATGGCTCCATCTCCGACTTGGCGTAATTGCCGAGAACGTGCGGGGTGACCTTTTCTTTTTGCCCCGGACCAGGGTGTCCGATCCCGATGCGCACTCGGCGGAAATCGGGGCCGAGATGGGCATCGATCGATCGAAGCCCGTTATGGCCGGCTAGCCCGCCGCCGATGCGGACCTTCACCTTCATCGGAGCGAGGTCGAGCTCGTCGTGAAACACCGTGAGCGCATCGAGGTCGAACTTGTAGAAGCGCAAGGCTTGCTGAACCGCGTCGCCGCTGTCGTTCATGAAGGTTTGGGGCTTTAGCAGAAGGATCTTGTGGCGGCCGATCCGGCCTTCGGAAACGAGGCTTCGGAATTTCTTCGACCAGGGGCCGAAGCCGTTCAGCTCGGCGATCGCATCGACGGCCATGAAGCCGACATTGTGCCGGTGAAGGGAATATTGCGCCCCCGGATTGCCGAGCCCCGCCCAGATCTGCATCGCTTTTCCCTAGCCGAGGCGGCGCAAAAAGAAACCGCCCGCCCTTTCGGGCGAGCGGCTCTTTTTTCGCGCAAAGGGACGGGCGGCTTACTCTGCCGTTCCTTCGTCCTTGTTCTCTTCGGCGCCTTCGCCTTCCTGCTCGATGGCGGGGACTTCGTCGGCCGCAGGTGCCGCAGTCTCCTCTTCCTCCGCCTTCATTGCCGACGGCGCGACGACGGTGGCGACGGTGAAGTCGCGGTCCTCGATGGTCGGCTTGGCGCCTTCCGGAAGGTTGACGTGGCTGATGTGGACCGCGTCGCCAATCTCAAGCCCGCCAAGCGAAATCACGATTTCGTTGGGGATGGCCGCCGCGTCGCAGGTGAGCTCGAGCTCGTGCCGGACGACGTTGAGAACCCCGCCGCGCTTCAGGCCCGGCGACTGTTCTTCGTCGACGAAGCGAACCGGGATGTTCACGGTCACTCGCGCGTTGGCGCCGATGCGGACGAAGTCGACGTGGATGGGACGGCTGGTGACGGGATGGAACTGCACGTCCTTGGGAAGGGTGCGGTTCGGCTTTCCGTCGACCTCGACCATCACCACGGAATTCATGAAGTGGCCGCTCGACAGCATCTTCGCGAGGAGTTTTTCCTCGACATGCACCGAAACCGGCTCTTTCTTTTCGCCGTAGATCACGGCAGGCACCCGTCCGTCGCGGCGCAATGCACGGGAGGCTCCCTTGCCAGCCCGTTGGCGCGCTTCAGCGGGCAGCATCAGCTGATCGCTCATTTGCTTGTCTCCAACTAGATATGCCCCGCCACGCCTCCAGGGATGACCATGGCTCGGGGATGCGGCGCACTAGTGCAGGAGAGGGGAAAAGGCAAATCGTCATAGCGACCCGGATCGGCTCCGCAGGAGAATCCGACATTGCGCCGCTAGACTGCCGCGGCCGCTCTCGGCCTCGCGATGACGGCTAATTTACTCTGGCCGATTTCACTCCAAGGGAGGCGAGCTGGCTCTGGACGCTGTCGGGGCCGCTCAGATGGCCCGCGCCCACCGCCACGAACACGGTCCCCGGGGTCTTGAGCCGGTTGGCGATCCAGCTTGCCCAGCGCGCATTGCGCTGGACGAACATCGTTTTGTAGGTTTCCGGGGACTGTGCGCGCATTTGTATGAGCATCGGAGCGAAGCTGTCGAGATCGCCCCTGTTCCACGCTGCCTCGAGTTGCCTCAGCATCTGCGCAAGTGCAAGCAATGACTCTCGATCGGGAGTCTTGGCGACCGGCGCGTCGGGAAGCGAGCTGAACATTTTCAGCTGGAACTGAAAGCTCTCCAGGCCTCCAACCTGCTTTCCGCTCCGCTCGGCGGCGTGGCGGAGAACCGCGTCCGCGCCAAGATCGGTGGACATGCCCTCCGCATTGCCGGCGCTCATCACGGTCCGGCTCGACGCAAGCAGCGAAGACGCAGCTCCCGGCGGCGGCGCGACCTGGACAATCGCGGGCGAAGGAGGCGGCGTCCTGAGCGCTTCGGGCACCAAGGTCTCGAGCATCAGCTGATCGGATGCGGTAAAAGCGGTTTTGACCGCTTGTTCGAACCAGCGCGACTTGCCGTCGAGCGCGTGAAAGGTTCCGAACAGGTAGATGATCGTGTCGTTGTCGTTGACGACCCACAGTGCGGGATGGCGCTCCTGTGCCGGCTGCGCCGCGATCGGCCTGGCCATTGCAATGGCATCAGGATGCAGCGGTGCCGCCGCGATCGATGCTCCGATCAAAATGGGGAGAATAGCCATGGCGCGTCCCTCCGATCCCTCTCGGACAAGACGCCTCCAGCTGGAACTTCGTGTGACCGCATCGCGGCACGGCGCCGCCGGCGCGGATCACCGCACCATCCAACCGGTAGTTCGTGGCCCCCCGCCCGATTACCGCAAGCGCATGGTCACCTAACTGCCTTGGAAAGTCTAGGGAAAACCGGCGTTGGTGAATTTTTCTTCGACGAACCGTGGCCTTTCGGGCGGTTACTGGATCCGGCGGACCCGATAGCCTTGGCGCTGGAGCATGGACTGCACCGAATCGCTGCCCGCCAGGTGGCCCGCTCCGACCGCGAGGAACACGACTCCGGGCTTCTCCATCCTTTGCTCGATCCAGCGGCTCCAGTTGGCGTTCCGGCGGTCGAGGAGGATCTGCCGAAGGGCAGGGGTCTCGGCGAGATCGTGGTTGAACGTCCTTGCGATCGCCTCGACGTCGCCAGTGGCCCAGCCGCGAAGCATTTCCGAGAAATCCACTGTAGCCGTGGTTGGGTTCTCGATCGCGCCTTCCAGAAGCGAGCGTTGCGCGCTTTCGGGAAGGACGTCGAAGAATCCGAGCTGCTCGGCGTTGGTCTCGAGCTGCCCGACCGGCTTTCCCGCTTCGCTGAAGGCGTCGCGAAGGGTCTGTTCGGGACCGTTTTCGCCGCCGAGGCCGATTTCGCGGTATTGAACGCCAAGCAGAGTGAAGGCCGCGGCCCAGGTTTCCATCCGGTCGAAATAGGCGCGCGGAATCCCGCTCTTCGCAATCGCCGCTTCCAGCAGCGGGCGTTTTGCGGGGTCGATCCGGTCGGCGAGTGGAGGAAGGCCGTTGGAGTATCCGAGTGAGCGCATCGCGGCGATCAGCGGCTTTGGATCCTTCGGATCGACGATGGTTTCGACGTAAAGCGTACTCGAACTGTCGATCGCCTTGTCGATCGCCGGAGTCCGCCACCTGTAATTGTCGGGGAGCAGGTGGATCGTCCCGAACAGGTAGATCGTCGTATCCTGATCAGTGACTTCCCACAGGGCAGGACGGGCAGCGGTCGCTGTCTGGACGACCGCCGGTTGCGGCGTCGCATAAGCGGCGGTCGCAAGGCCAAGGAGGGCAAGCGCTCGCTTGATTATCTTGAAGAGCATGGGCCGCCTTTTGCCGGGACAAGTTGAACCCGCGATGTAGGGAGGCGGTCGAATTGGTGCAAAGAGCGTCGTGTGCTCGGCGTTGCCCCGCATTGCCTCCGCGCGACGCTTGCGCCAAAGCCACTCCAAACCGTGAACGGGGCTTCTTTCGTGGCGCTGAGCTTCCAGGACCTGATTTTGACGCTTCACCGCTATTGGGGCGCGCAAGGTTGCGTGTTGTTGCAGCCGCATGACCTGGAGATGGGCGCGGGGACGTTTCACCCGGCAACGGTGCTCAGGGCGCTCGGACCGGACCCATGGAAAGCGGCGTTCGTCCAGCCCTGCCGCCGGCCCACGGACGGCCGCTACGGCGAAAATCCCAACCGGCTCGGTCATTATTACCAGTACCAGGTTATCCTGAAACCGAGCCCGCCGGGCCTTCAGGAATTGTATCTCGGAAGCCTGTCGGAGATTGGGATCGATCCGCTGGAGCACGACATCCGCTTCGTCGAAGATGACTGGGAAAGCCCCACTCTCGGTGCCTGGGGGCTCGGCTGGGAAGTCTGGTGCGATGGCATGGAGGTGACTCAGTTCACCTATTTCCAGCAGGTGGGCGGCTTCGATTGCAAGCCGGTGTCGGGAGAGCTCACCTACGGGCTCGAGCGGCTGGCGATGTACATCCAGGGCAAGGACAATGTCTTCGACCTCGATTTCAACAGCGAGGGCGTAAAATACGGCGACGTCTTCCTTGAAAACGAGCGCGAGCTTTCGACCTGGAATTTCGAGGTGGCGGACACTGCGATCCTGTTCGACCAGTTCAAGAAGGCGGCGGCGGAGTGTGAGAATGCGCTGACCGCGAAGCTGCCGATTCCGGCCTACGAGCAGGCGATCAAGGCCAGCCACATCTTCAACACGTTGCAGGCACGCGGCGTGATCTCAGTCGCCGAGCGGCAGGCTTATATCGGCCGAGTCCGCGATCTCGCGAAAGGCGCTTGCGCGGCGTGGATGGAGAAGAACGGTTGGCATCGATGACCGCCGATTTTCTCCTCGAGCTGCGCTCCGAAGAGATTCCGGCGCGCATGCAGGCGGGCGCGCGCAACGACCTTGCTCGGCTGTTTGCCCAGGAACTGGACAAAGCCGGGCTTGCGGCGGAGTCCATCCAAGTCTTCTCGACGCCGAGGCGGCTGGCACTGATCGCGCGCTCGCTGCCGCTCGAAACGCAGCCGCGAAGCGAGGAGATCAAGGGGCCGCGGACCTCGGCCCCGCCGCAGGCGCTCGACGGCTTCCTCCGCAAGACCGGGCTGACGCTCGAGCAGCTCGAAGACCGCGACGGCACATGGTTCGCGGTTATCGACACCGCCGGTCAACCCACTCGCGAGTTGCTCGGGCCGATGATCGAGCGGATCGTCGCACATTTCCCGTGGCCGAAGTCGATGCGCTGGGGAGCGGCGTCGGCGACGACGGAATCGCTGCGCTGGGTGCGACCGCTTCACGGGATTGTCGCAATGCTCGGCGAGGAGATCGTGCCAGTCACGGTCGATGGAATTGAATCCGGGGCGACGACTCTCGGCCATCGCTTCCTCCACGGCGGGCCGATCACGCTCGGCGGGCCGTCGGATTATGTCGAGAAATTGCGGGCTTGCCACGTCATCGTCGACCAGGACGAACGCGAGCGGATCATCCGCGAGGGCGCGGAAAAGGCGGCGAAGGCGGCAGGCTTGACGCTGGTCCCCGACGAGGGACTGGTCGTTGAGAATGCCGGGCTGACGTCCTGGCCGGTGCCTTTGCTCGGCCGGTTCGACCCCGATTATCTGGATGTTCCGCGCGAGGTCATCGTCCTGACCATGCGCTCGAACCAGAAATATTTCGCCTGCACGGGCGATGACGGCGGGCTTGCGCCAGCGTTCGTGTGCGTCGCCAATATCGAGGCGACCGACGGCGGCGAGGCGATCGCGGCGGGCAATGCTCGCGTGCTCGCGGCGAGGCTCGCGGATGCGCGCTTTTTTTGGGAGCAGGATCTCAAGGAGCCGCTCGAGCACCAAATCGCGAAGCTCTCCGGCATCGTCTTCCACGACAAGCTCGGCACCGTCGCCGACAGGGTCGAGCGGATTGCGAAGCTGGCACGCTGGCTGGCGGAAGAAGGGACCATCAAAGGCGCGAACGCTGACGAAGCAGAGCGCGCGGCGCGGCTTGCGAAGGCGGATCTCGTCACTGGGATGGTCGGGGAATTCCCCGAGCTTCAGGGCATCATCGGCGGTTATCTATCCGAGGCGCAAGGCGAACCGAAGGCGGTCGCTGAAGCAATTCGCGACCAGTATGGAACGCCGACCGAGCCCGTGTCCGCAGCGGTTTCGCTGGCCGACAAGCTCGACACTATTTGCGCCTTTTTCGGGGTCGGGCTGAAGCCGACCGGATCGAAGGACCCGTTCGCCCTGCGCCGCGCGGCGATCGGCTCGATCGACATCATCGTTTCGTCGGGGATTCGGCTGCCGCTGACCCAGGCAATCCGCGGGGCGCTCGCCAATCGCGCAGCCCAGACAAAAACGAGCGAAGCGGCCCACAAACTTGACCGCACGACTCCCGAAATCCTCGAATTTTTCGCCGACCGGCTGAAGGTCCAGCAGCGCGAGGCGGGCGTTCGGCATGACCTGATCGACGCGGTGTTCGCGCTTGGCGGGGAAGACGATTTGGTGCGGCTTCTTGAGCGCGTTCGAGCGTTGCAGGATTTCGTTGAGACGGGGGAGGGGACGAACCTTCTCGCCGCCTACAAGCGGGCGGCGAACATCCTCAAGAAAGAGAAATGGGAGGGCGAAAAGAAGCCCGAATCCGGCCTTCATGGGAATGACGAGCTGGAGGCCGAGGAGGCTGCCTTGATCAAAGCTCTCGACGTCGCCGAGCCCAAAGCGAGCGCGGCGGTCGAGACGGAGGATTTTACCGCGGCGATGGCCGCGCTTGCCACGCTGCGCTCACCTATTGACGCGTTCTTCGACGAAGTGACCGTCAACGATCCCGACCCGGCAAAGCGGGCGCGACGGCTCGACCTGCTGATGCGGTTCCGGGACGCCGTGGACCGGGTGGCGGATTTCAGCCGGATCGAAGGCTGACGAACTAATATTCGGTGCGGTCCGGCACTCCGTCGCCGTCCCGGTCCCTGTCCTTGATCGCGGCGGCGCGGAGGGAGTCGCGTTCGCGCCATTCCTTCTCGCGCTCGTCCCATTCGCGCTCGCGCTCGCGCTGCCGCTCCTCGATCGCTTCGCGGTCGCGAACCTCGTTGCGATAGCGGTGCTTCCACTTGCGGCCGCTTCCGGCGAACAGGAACGCGCCGATGAGCAGGCCGAGCACGAAAACCAGCGCCAGGATCACCCACTGGTCGGATGTGAATGCAACCATGCTTCGAAAACCTCGTGCCGTTGACGGGGTTAGAAGCGCCGGGCGGCGGTTTTTTGTTCCGCCGCCGCAATCGTCAGTGCCGGTTGAGCAGGTTATCCTGGATCGAGCAGGCCGCTGGCCCGAGGATGACGACGAACAGCGTCGGCAGGATGAACAGGATCAAAGGCACGGTCATGATCGCCGGAAGCCGCGCGGCCTTTTCCTCGGCGCGCATCATGCGCTCATGGCGGAACTCGGCCGAAAGTACGCGCAACGCGGAGGCGAGCGGAGTGCCGTATTTCTCGGTCTGGATCATCGTCGTGACGACGCCCCGAACCGCATCGAGGTCGACTCGCATGGCGAGATTTTCAAACGCCTGGCGCCGCTCGTTGAGGAAGCCGAGCTCGATCGCGGTCAGACCGCATTCGTCGCCGAGTTCCGGGTAAGCCTTGCCGAGCTCGCGGGAGACGCGGCCGAAAGCAGCGTCGACCGTCAGCCCAGCCTCGGCGCAGATGACCAGCAGGTCGAGCGCGTCGGGAAGCCCCTTGCGGATGGCATGGCTGCGCTTGGTGACCTTGTTCTTGAGCCAGATGTCCGGGGCTTTGTAGCTGCCGACCAGGATTCCGGCGACGGTCGCGTAGCGCCGCACTCCGCCCCACTCCGGCCAGTAATTGACGAAGTAGATGAGCACGATCGCCGCGATTCCGAGCACCACCGGAAGCACGAAGCGGGCGAAGATGATGAAGAACGCCAGGTCCTTGTTGCGAATACCTGCCTGCATCAGGCGCTGCTGGGTCTTCTGAAGCTGGTCGTCCTGGAGCATCTTGAACTTGCTCAGGATCGCACGGACCCGGTCCGCCGCCTGGTTGCGGTTGGTCAGTTTCTTGCGCTTGTTCGTCGAGGCGACGATTCCGGCCTTCAACTGCTCGCGACGCTCGTTGAGAGCGCGAACGCGCCGCGCCATCGGGTCCTTGACCGTGGTCGCAGCATAAATTGCCAGGATGACCGCCATCGTGGCGACGCCGCTCAAAAGCGTTGCGACCCAGATGATGTCGACGCCGAAGAGCGTGGGGTGGACTGGTTGCATCGTCTCGCCCCTAAATCTCGAAATTGACCATCTTGGCCATGATGAACGCCCCGATTCCCATCCACAGGAGTCCGCCAAGGCCAGCGACGATCAGGCGCTGGTCGGAAAAGAAGCCGCCCATGTAGGTCGGGTTGATCAACCACACGAGGATGAAGACGCAGAACGGGAGCGAGCCGACGATATAGGCCGAAGCCTTGGACTCGGAGCTCATTGCGCGGATCTTCAATTTCATCTGGGCGCGCTTGCGAAGCACGTCGGCGAGGTTCGACAGCGTTTCGGCGAGGTTACCGCCGGTCTCGCGCTGGATCGCCAGGGTGATGACGAAGAACTGGAATTCCGCGGTTCCGAGCCGGTCGGCGGTATCCTGGAGGGCCGCTTCCATGGTCCGGCCGATCTTCATCTTGTCGGAAACCATTCGGAACTCGATTCCCACCGGTCCGCCGATTTCGCTCGCAACGATCCCCAGCGTTTCGCTGATCGGGAGGCCCGAACGAAGGCCTCGGACCATCAGCTCGATCGCATCCGGGAAAGTCGTGTTGAACTTGTTGATCCTGCGGACGATCATCTTTCCGATGACGAAATGCGGCAGGCCGATGCCGACGAACAGACCGAGGAAGAAGGCCAGGAAAAACGGCGCTCCGCGGATCATCATCACCGCCATGACGACCAGGACGAGGCCGAGCGAGAACGCCGCATATTTGCCGAGCGTGATGTTCTTGCCCGTCATTTCGAGCCGCTTGCGAAGCAGGCCCGGGCGCGGAATGATGGACGAGGCGAAACCCTCGAACCGGCTCGCCCGCGCGGCCATCAGCTTGCGGATCTGGGCCTGGGCAGCGGCCGTAACGCCTTCGGCGTGCCGCTCCTTCACGAGCTCCATGCGCCGCTTGAGCGCCCTCGACGGCGACGGGCCGCTGACTAGCCTGAGGAGCAGGAAGAGCACCCCGACCAAACCGATAATGAGGATCAGATAGAGAAGCATCTACTGTCCATTCCTACACGCGCGGCGGGACGTCGGCCCCGCCGGCCCAAAGTCACGCAGCTTTCGCCTTCGGCTTAGCGAGCATCGACTTCAGATTGTTCATCAGCGACTTGCTGCTGTCCGACTTGGCAGCGCCGCCGTCCGCGTCCTCGCTGGCATGGCTCAGCACCATGTTCAGGAGCGAATTGAAGGGCGCCGCCATCTTGCCCGAGGCGATCTCGGCAAGCGGCTTGCCGAGCTTCGCCGACTGCGCCGCGAGCTTCGCGTCGAGCGGGAAGACGACATCGACCGATCGTTCGATCGACTGTTCGAAATCCTTGCGGCTGATCTCGAGCGTTCCACCGTTCGGAACCCCGTTCGCAGCGACGATAACCTTGGTCTGCGGAGCGTTCGATTTGAGCCAGGCGAGAATCCTGATCGCGTCCCGGGTCCCGGCAAGGGTCAGCTCGGCGACGATGACCGCCACATGAGCATCGTGGACGAGATGCGGATGCTGGATCAGCATTTGCCGCGGCAGGTCCATGACCGTCGATTCGAACGCGTTTCGCATCTCTTCCTGAAGGTGGAAGAAGGCGCTCCCGTCGGTGATCAGCGGCTGGTGGATCGGAGCCTCGGCCGAAAGCACCGAGAGGCGCTCATTGGCCCGGACCATCGCGCGCTCGATGAAGAGCCCGTCGATTCGGCTCGGATTCTCGATCGCGTCGGTCAGGCCGCGGCCCGGCTCGAGATCGAGGGCGAGCGCGCCCGTCCCAAAGTGCACGTCGAGGTCGAGAAGCGAGGTCGTCCGGTGCGCGCGCTCGCCGAGCATCCAGGCGAGGGAAGTCGCGATCGTCGATGCGCCGACTCCGCCGCGGACGCCGACGACGGCGGTCATCACGTGGGGCTTGTCCACCTGGGCTTCGCCGCGCGGGCCGGACAGGATCATCTGCGCGTGAGCGAAGCTGTCGCGCAGCTGGTCGACCGTGAACGGCTTCAGCAAATAATCGTGAATGCCGCTGGCGACGAGGTCCCGATAGAGGCGGACGTCATTCACCTGGCCGGCGGCGATAACGATCGTGCCTGGCTCGCAAACTTCCGCGAGGCCGTTGATGTCGTTGAGCGGGTCGGCCGATTCCGACAGGTCCACGAACAGGATGTTCGGGCTTGCGGACACGGACAGCGATTGCACCGCGTTGCGAAGACCGCCCTTGTTGACCTTCTCGGGGCTCCAGCCGTGCTCGACCGCCACCGGCCGAAGCATGTCGGCTGTCGCATCGTCGCAGACGAAGGCAGTGAACGGATCGCGCAAACCGGCGCGGGCCTGGAACGGAGCGTTCATACTATTTTCCCCCCGTGGACGATTCGACCGTACTGAGCGTGCGTTTGCTCTGGCCGTCCTTGATTCCGGTCAGCGGCCAGTCGCGGTACATCTGGACGGCCTTGGCGCCGGCAATTGCATCGACCGTCGCCGGTCCCTGGCGGCCGTGGAACAGGTCCTCCGGATTGGCGACCTGCATGGCCAGCGCCGAATTCACCGAGCAGCCGAGGTTCGACATGCTGTGGTTCTGGAAATTCGGCTGCGAAGGCTCGCTCCAATTGGGGCAGTTCGGAACTTCCGCACGGGTGCGGCTGACGACCACCCGGACCATTCCTGGCGGAACTGTGCCCGCAGTGACCGGCGCCGCCGGCAGCAGCATCATTCCGTAATTGCCGGCGATCTCCGCGACCTGGGCGCGGGCAGTGCCCGAATAGTCGCCGTCGACGTAGATCGAGTCCCCGTAGCCGAGGTCGAGCCCGTGGAACCAGCCATCGAGCCGCGCGGCTTCGGCGGGCGCAAGCGCTCCGCCAGGAGCGGCAACGTCGATCGTATAGGTCGACCGGTTGAGGACCGGCTGGTTGACCGCCTCGACCCCTCGCGACGCGACCGGAGCACCCGGCGACATGCAGCCGGCGACGGCCGAAGCGAGCAGAAGCGGAAGCAGTTTCTTGACCATGATCCTATCCTTTTCCAGCGCCCGCGTCACAGCTTGAACCCGGGTGCGGCAGTCGTGGCCGAAGCCCCGATTGCCGGAACCGGAGCCGCCACGACCGGCGCGTGGCCGCTAACGCCCTTGTAGGTTTGCCCATCCCAGAACTGCTCCGCGTCGGTCGGCGCGCGATAGCCGTTGGTCGGCATCGGGATGGTCCCGTTTACCGGCCGCACCAGGTAGGGAGTGACGACGATGACCAGTTCCGTTTCCTGACGACGGAACTTGGTCGACCGGAACAGGGAACCGATGATCGGCAGGTCACCGAGGAACGGCGCCTTGTCGATGCTGTTGGTATTGGAATTGCGAAGCAGGCCGGCGAGCATGAAGCTCTGTCCCGAACCGAGCTCGACGGTCGTTTCCGCGCGGCGGGTGGTCAGAGCCGGGACGGTGAAGCCGCCCAGCTTGACGGCGCCGGCGTCAGAAAGCTCGCTGACCTCCGGGCGAACCCGCATCGAGATCCGGCCGTCGGCAAGGACGATCGGGGTGAAAGCGAGCGAAACGCCGTACTGCTTGTATTCGATAGTGACGGCGGAGCCGTTGCCGGAGCCCTGGGTCACCGGGATCGGGAACTCGCCGCCGGCAAGGAAGCTGGCGGTTTCGCCCGAAAGAGCGGTGAGGTTAGGCTCGGCCAGCGTGGTCACCAGGCCGTCGGTTTCGGCGAGATCCAAGGCGCCGGTCAGGTTGAGCCCGAACAGCTTGCCTGCGGCTCCGATGGTGGTCCCTCCGACAAGCGGATTGACGACGAAGGGCGAGCCCCCGGCGGCACCACGGGTGCCCTCACCGATTCCGAATTTGAAACCGCTCGTCGGATCGCTGCTGAACAGGTTCATCCCGATCGACTTCAAAAGATCGCGGCTGACTTCAGCGATCCGGACTTTCAGGGTCACCTGAAGCGGAGTCGCTGTCCGAAGCCGGTTCAGCGGAACGATATTCAGCGCATCGCCGGGCTTGATTCCAGGGTTGAGCACCGACGTGACCAAAGTCTCCGCCTGGGCCGCATCGTCCGGCGAGGCGACGGTCCCGTTGATCACCGCGACCTGGCCGACGGTCGTCACCGTGATGTTCGAGTCCGGCATTGCCGCCCGAAGCATGTCGTTGACGTTCGACAGGTTCTGGTTGACCCGGACGTTCGCCCCGTAAACGACCGATCCGTCGGCCGCAGTTGCGATAATCGTCGCTTCGCCCATGTCCTTGCCGAAGATGTTGATCTGGCGAGGCGTGTTCACATAGACGTCCGCGACCTTCGGGTTCGAGGTCCAGACGTTGGCGACGCTTTTCGGAAGCGTGACCATCTGGCCCTCGCCGATCGACAGCTGGAGCTGGCGGCTCGGCTTGTAGGTCGAGCTGCTCTGGGCGACGGCCGGAGTGACCGGGACCAGGACAGCCGGAGCGGCGAAGGCAAGGACAGCGAGCGCTGTGCCGAGCCGCGCGCGGCGGATGATGTTTTGAGTGGTCATTAGCGAGCTCCCACGGGAACGACTGACACTTCATTGCCGCGGGCAACGCGAACGACCGGACCGCTGTGGATGACTGCGGCGCCGCCGGCTGCGGCCGGAGCACCAGCCGAGGCTGCCGGCGCCGAAGGCACCGAGCTGCGCTGGTAGCGCGACACGTCACCGCCGGTGGTATAGGTCGTGTTGTTGTCCGTAGGGCGATTGGCGAACGCGGTCAGAAGCTGGCGCTCCTGGGCCGGGCTGGTGCCTTCCGGAATCTTGATGTCGCCCGAGGCAACCGCCCGCTGCATGTCCGAACTCTGGTCCGCGATCGAGCGGAGCGAGAGGGACAGCTTGCCCATGCTCTGGGCAACGGCGATCTTCTCGGCGATCCGCGGAGTCACTTCGAGCGTGACGTTGCGGGCTTCCTTGACCACCGGCTTTCCGTCTTCATCCTTGTCCGTGTAGCGCTGGTCGGCGGCAAGGACGCGGAGGTTGCGGACGATGGTTTCGGAGGCGTGGAGGGGCTCGCCCTCGCCGCCGCCGCGGATGTCCTGGGTCAGGACGAGGTCAACCCGATCTCCCGGGAAAACGAAGCCGGCGAGGCCGCTCGACGCGGTAACCGGGACGGTGACCGCCCGCATTCCGGGGCCAAGCGCCGCCGCCAGGAAGCCGCGATCCTCGGGGCCGACGATCGAGCCGCGAGTAAGCGGCTGGCCGGCAGCAATCGGATAGCGGACGACGGTGCCGAGCATCTTTGCCGGATCGGAATCGGGCTGGCCCTGCTGATAGTAGGTCGGCGCGATCGAATCCTTCGGCCACGGAGTCCAGTCGATCATCGTCGCATCGATGATGGTGCCGACTGGAAGCGGCTTCTTTGCAACCAGGACCTTGGGCCCTTGCGGCACCGTCGCTGCAGCGGCCTGGGGCGCGCTTGCTCCGGCGAACATATTCTTTGCCATGATTGCGGTTACGGCCGCGACCATGAGCGCTCCGACGAGAAGCACGATCTTCTTAAAGTCCATGGCGAAAACGCCTCCCCTGCGGGCCCCGTTCGATTGCGACACACATCAGGCAAATTGGTTAAGAAACCGTTGGGCGAGAATCGCGAGACCGCCGATTGCAATCGCGACTCCGTATGGCACCTTGGGCCGTCCCTCACTGGAACGGAGCTTGTGAATGACGAGGACGACGAGGGTTACGAGTCCTCCGGCGATCGACATGAAAACCAGGAACCGCACCGTGGCCGCGGGCGAGAACCACAATGCGAGGGCTGCGGCGAGCTTGACGTCACCGCCGCCCATCAGCCCCGCGACGAAGGCTATCGAAAGGACTGCGAATACGCCTGCCGCGACCGCGACATGGATCGCGGCGTCCGGCCAAAGCGGCAGCCCTGCCGACCACCAGTAGAGTGGGGCGAGCAGCGCGACGACGATGTTGAGCCGATTCGAAATCGTGAAAGTGCGCACGTCGATGACGGCAGCGACCACGAGAATCACGGCGAGAGCGCCAAGCAGCAAATCGGTGAATCCCGCGTTCATCATGAGTCGCGAGGTAGACGGTGCGCCTTTCAAAACCGTAACCAGCGCCCGGAATGCCCGATTTCGATGTCCTCATAGTTGGCGGCGGGATCGCCGGAGCGAGTCTTGGCGCCGAGATCGCGCCGCACCGCTCGGTGCTGATCGTCGAGGCGGAGGAGCATTGCGGCTTCCACTCGACCGGCCGGTCCGCGGCTTTCTGGCTCGAAAGCTACGGGGGCCCGGTGGTCGCCAGGCTCAGCACTGCGTCGCGCGGGTTCCTCGATTCTCCACCCGCCGACTTCTCCGATCACGGCTTTCTTCGAACCCGCGGCGATCTCCATATCAGCCGTGGCGATCTGCCCGAACTTCCACAGGGGATCGATTCGCGGATTGTCGAGCGAGAGGAGCTAGAGCAGATGGTTCCGGGGATCCGCGAGGAGTGGCGGCGCGCCTTGTTCGAGCCGGGGTGCGCGGACATCGACGTGGCCGGGCTTCACTCGGCCTATTTGCGGCGATTCCGCCATGCCGGAGGCACCATCCGGACCGATGCGGCTGTCGTTTCCGCACGGCGAAACCGGCAGTGGCGGGTCGAGCTTCGGGACGGATCGACGGTATCGGCTGCAATCCTCGTCAACGCGGCCGGCGCCTGGGCTGACCGGGTGGCGCTGGCCGCCGGTGTCGAGCCGCTAGGGATCGCGCCGAAACGGCGCACGATGGTGCAGCTGCGCGTCGGCCAGGAGGGCCTTCGCGACCTTCCTCTCGTCGACGATTCGGAGGGCACATTTTATTTCAAGGGCGAAGGTGACCGGACGATCTGGCTAAGCCCGCACGACGAAATCGAAAGCGAGCCCTGCGACGCAGCGCCCGAAGAGATCGACGTGGCTCTGGCCATCGACCGATTCGAGAAAGCGGTCGACTGGCCGATCGAGGCGGTCGAGCGAAAATGGGCTGGGCTGAGAAGCTTCTCTCCGGATCGCGTGCCCGTCTACGGTTTCGATCCGTCGGCCGACGCATTTTTCTGGTGCGCGGGGCAGGGGGGATTCGGAATCCAGACGGCGCCCGCCGCGGCGAAACTCGCCGCTTCACAATTGCTCGAAAGCGAGCCTGAAGCGACGGTCGCCCGGATTGACCCGGCGCCCTTTTCCCCGGAGCGGTTTCGCTAGACCTTTCGCTTGTCCGCTTCGGCGCAGGCGAGCGCGTCGACGCGGTCGTTTTCGGGGTGGCCGCTGTGACCCTTGACCCAATGCCAGGTCACGTCGTGCCGAGCGGCGGCCTCCAGGAGGTCCTGCCAAAGATCGGCGTTCTTCACCGGTTTCTTGTCCGCGGTTCGCCAGCCGTTGCGATTCCAGCCGTGAATCCACTTGGTGATCCCGTCGCGGACGTAATTGCTGTCGGTGTGAATCTCGACCCGGCAAGGGCGCTTCAGCGCTTTCAGAGCTTCGATCGCGGCCTTGAGCTCCATTCGGTTGTTGGTTGTATGCGCCTCGCCGCCACTAAGTTCGCGCTCCTTTTCGCCGGTTCGAAGAAGCGCTGCCCAGCCACCCGGGCCCGGATTTCCCCGGCACGCGCCGTCGGTGAAAATCTCGACGAAAGGAGGCTCGCTCAGCCGACCAGCTCCCGCGGGAGCTTGAAGGTCATCCGCTCGGGCGTGTGGTCGGCAATTTCCTCGGTCACCTCGAACCGCTCCGCCAGCGCGGCCAGCACCTCGCGCACCAGAAGCTCCGGAGCCGATGCCCCCGCGGTGACGCCGACCGTCGCCGGTTGGCCGAGCCATTCCCAGTCGATCTGCGCCGCCCGTTCGATCAACCGCGCTGGGACGTCGAGCCGCTCGGCGACTTCGGCGAGCCGGAGCGAATTGCTGCTGTTGGGAGACCCGATCACCAGCATCCGGTCGCATTCGGGAGCGATTGCCTTCACCGCAGCCTGCCGGTTGGAGGTTGCGTAACAGATGTCTTCGCTGCGCGGTGCACGGATTTGCGGGAATCGGGCCTTGAGCGCTTCCACGATTGCCGCGGTGTCATCGACCGACAATGTCGTCTGGGTCAGGAAGGCGAGGCGGTCAGGATTGGAAACGCCGACGTTGCGGGCGTCTTCGACCGTTTCGATGAGGGTGATCGACCCTTCGGGCACCTGGCCGAAGGTTCCGATCACCTCCGGATGGCCGGAATGACCGATGAAGAGGATGTGGAGCCCGTCCGCGATCAGCCGCTCGGCCTGGCGGTGGACCTTCGAGACCAGCGGGCAGGTCGCGTCGACATAGGTCAAGCCCCGGTCCCTGGCGTTGGCCGGAACGGCCTTGGGAACGCCGTGGGCGGAGAATACGACCGGGCGATCGTCCGGAACCTCGTCGAGCTCATCGACGAAAATCGCCCCCATCTGCTTCAGGCGGTCGACTACGTAGCGGTTGTGGACGATTTCGTGACGGACATAGACCGGCGCTCCGAACCGCTCGAGCGCGAGCTCGACGATCTGGATCGCGCGGTCCACGCCGGCGCAGAAACCGCGCGGGGCCGCGATCAGGACTTTGAGAGGCGGTCGGTTCAGCATTCGGACAGGCACATAAGGCTTCGCTTGCAGCCTTAGAAGGGGCTTCCTATGAACGCGCTCGACCTATCCGGCCTCGTAAGGACTGCCCGCCCGTGAAGCTTCGCACCGTCTCTTTGATCGCTCTCGTCCTGCTCGCCGGCTGCACCCGGAAGGGCAATATCGAGCAAGGCGGTATCTACACCGTCCGGAGCGCCTGCCCGCAGGTCGCCATTCCAGCCGAAACCGGGGACATCACCCTGTTCGATCCGGCGACAAGCCGCGATTCCGCGGCGATCGATGTCGAAGCGACGATCACCAACGTCCGTGACAATTGCCAGGATTCGGGAAGCGAGATCGTGTCGACGGCGACGTTCGACGTCGTTGCCACCCGCCGCAGCCCGACGGAGGCGCGGCAGGTTGTGCTGCCTTTCTTCGACGTCGTCGTCCAGGGCGGCCAGAATATTGTCGCCAAGCGCGTCGGCCAGGTCGCGCTGAACTTCCCTGCCGGAAGCATCAAGGCGCAAACCTCGGGCCAGGCGACGGTTAGGATTTCCCGGGCGGCGGCGACTCTTCCCGAGAATGTCCGCGAAATCCTGACTCGGCCGCGCAAGGTCGGAGATCCGGATGCCGCGGTCGACCCGATGAGCGATCCGGCGGTCCGCGCTGCCGTCGCCAACGCTTCCTTCGCACATCTCGTCGGCTTCGAGCTGACCCAGGACCAGTTGAAGTATAACGCCACCCGCTAATCGCGATTGACTCGGCAAGCGGGCGCAGCCAAGGCTCGCCGAGTCACCTCCGGAGCAATCCGGCGGGAGGCCGCGTGGGAGAGTTCGCCAAATGTTTCAGGCATTTGGCGGCGCCGAAGGAGCAACCGCCCCCGGAATCTCTCAGGCCACGGGACCGCGCGCGCCTGACAGTCTGGAAAGAGCTTCGGCGCATGCCGGGGCCGCCGAAGGGGCAAAGCTCTCAGGCGCAGCGACAGACGGGGGTGAGGCGAAGCGGGGGGTCTGCTGCGCCACTGTCGCGGAGGCAATCGAATGAGCGATCACGACCAGCAGCCGGGCCAGGCGGAGCCGAAGCAGCTTCCGCTCGACGGCTGGCACCGCAGCCGCGGCGGCCGGATGGTCGAGTTCGCCGGCTATTCGATGCCCGTCCAGTACGAAGGCATCATGGCCGAGCATCTGTGGACCCGCGAAAATGCCGGCCTGTTCGACGTCAGCCACATGGGGCAGCTGTTCGTTCATGGGCCCGACGTGGACAGCGCCCTCGAGACGCTTCTTCCCGGTGAGTTGAAAGCGCTTCCCGACCGCAAGCTTCGCTATTCGCTCCTGCTCGACGACAGCGCCGGAATCATCGACGACCTCATGGCCACCCGGCGGGGGCAGGACTTCTACCTCGTCGTCAACGGCGCGACCAAGCACGGCGATATCGAGGTCATGCGCCAGGTGCTGCCGAAAGACATCATTCTCGATCATATGACGGGCCAGGCGTTGCTGGCGCTTCAGGGGCCAAAGGCCGCCGACGTGCTCGAGGCAATCATTCCCGGCGTTTCCGAGCTCGGCTTCATGGAGGGCAACGCCTTCCACGCGTTCGGCCATCCGCTTTGGATCAGCCGTTCGGGCTATACCGGCGAAGACGGTTTCGAAATCTCCATTCCTGCAGTTGCCGCCGAAAAGCTCGCTGACGCAATCATCACCGACGAGCGCGCCAGGCCGATCGGGCTCGGAGCGCGGGATTCGCTCCGGCTCGAGGCCGGCTTGCCGCTTTACGGGCACGACCTCGACCGAAAGACAACGCCGGTCATGGCGGGCCTGACCTTCGCGATCCAGAAGCGCCGGAGGGCCGAAGGAGGATTCCCCGGCGCCCAGCGAATCCTCGCGGAGATCGAGGAGGGACCGGTCGAAAAACGCGTCGGCTTCGATGTCGAAGGCCGCCAGCCGGTGCGCGAAGGCGCGCTGGTCCTCGACGGCGAAGGCAATGAAGTCGGCAAGGTCACCAGCGGCGGCTTTTCTCCCTCGCTGCAGCGGCCGATCGCGATGGGCTATGTCGCCGCCGCCCTGGCCGAGCCCGGAACCGCGCTGAAGCTCGAACAGCGCGGCAAACTTTTCGAGGCGCGTGTCGCGGCCATGCCCTTCGTCCCACATCGCTATCACCGCAAGGGAGCCTGAGAATGACGACCTATTTCACCCGCGAGCATGAGTGGATCAAAGTTGACGGTGATACCGCGACGGTCGGGATTACCGACCATGCGCAGGAAGCGCTCGGCGACATCGTTTTCACCGAAGTGCCCGAGGCCGGGAAGCAGCTGGCCAAGGGTCAGGAGGCCGCGGTCGTCGAATCGGTGAAGGCGGCGTCCGACGTCTATTCGCCGGTCACCGGCGAGGTGATCGAAGGCAACCAGGCCGTGGTCGACGATTCCAGCCTGGTGAACAGCGATCCGGAAGGCGAGGGCTGGTTCTTCAAAATCAGGATGTCGAACGCGGGCGAACTCGACGGAATGATGGACGAGGCCGCTTACCGCGACTGGGTGAAGACGCTCTGAGCGAGGCGGCCGCCTCGACCAGCCGCTGGGATGCGGCGGATTATGCCCGGATCGGTGCGTTCGTGTCCGAGCTGGGAATGGCGGCGCTCGATTTGCTCGACCCGAAGCCCGGCGAGCGGATCCTCGACGTCGGCTGCGGCGACGGGGTGCTGACGAAGAAAATCGCCGAGCGCGGGGCCCAGGTGACCGGGATCGACAACAGCCTCGACATGATCAGCGCAGCCCGCGCGAAGGGCCTGGATGCGCTGGCCGTCGATTCCGCGGACATGCATTTCGACGCCGAGTTCGACGCCGTTTTCTCCAATGCGGCATTGCACTGGATGCTCGACAAGGAAGCGGTCGCGGCAGGGATATTCCGAGCGCTCAAGGCCGGCGGCCGCTTCGCCGGGGAAATGGGCGGCGAGGGCAATCTTCGGATGCTTCGCGAGGCGCTCGACGACGAGCTTGTGATCCGCGGCTACGCGCCGCCGGTCGAGGCGTCCAACTGGTACGCGTCCGCTGACGACTTCGCGAACGTCTACGAGGCCGCGGGCTTCGACCATATCGACGCCCGGCTGATCGACCGGCCAACTCCGCTGGAGCACGGAATCGCGGCCTGGGTGACGACCTTTCGCAGGGGCTGGCTCGACCGCGCCGGCGTGCCGGAGGAGGAACGCGCCGACATCGGCGCCGCCGTCGCCGACCGTATCCACTCCAACGTCGCGGATTACGTCCGCCTCCGCTTCATCATGAGAAAGCCCGATTGAATGCGCTATTTGCCGCTAAGCGACACCGACCGCAGCCAGATGCTGCAAGCGGTCGGCGCGAAATCCATCGATGACCTGTTCGTGGATGTGCCGAAGGCGGCCCGGCTCGACGGATTGGTCGAAGGGCTTCCGCTGCACGCGTCCGAGCTTGCCGTCGAGCGGCACATGGGCGCGCTGTCGAAAAAGAACATGGTCGCCGGCGACGTGCCCTTCTTCCTCGGCTGCGGCGCCTATCGCCACCACGTTCCGGCAAGCGTCGACCACATCATCCAGCGCGGCGAATTCCTAACCAGCTACACGCCCTACCAGCCGGAAATCGCGCAGGGCACGTTGCAGATGCTGTTCGAGTTCCAGACCCAGGTGGCGCGGCTGTTCGGCTGCGATATCGCCAATTCCTCGATGTACGACGGCTCGACCGCCTGCTGGGAAGCGATCCTGATGGCGGGGCGGGTCACGCGCCGGGAAAAGGCGATCCTCTCGTCCGGGATTCACCCGCACTACGTCAGCGTTTGCAACACGATGGCGAAGTTCACCGGCGACACGCTTGAAACGAGCGTTCCGGCGCTGTCGGCCGAGACGGACGCCGAGCAGCTGATTGCCGCGATCGACGACCAGACCAGCGCCGTCGTCGTCCAGTATCCCGACATCCTCGGGCGGATCACCGATCTCACGCCGATCGCGGAGGCCGCGCACGCCAAGGGCGCCCTGCTGATCGCGGTGGTCACCGAGCCGGTCGCTCTCGGCCTCATCAAGTCGCCCGGCGAGATGGGCGCCGACATCGTCGTCGGCGAAGGCCAGAGCATCGGCGTCGGCCTCCAGTTCGGTGGGCCTTATGTCGGGCTGTTCGCCTGCAACGAGAAGTTCGTTCGCCAGATGCCGGGGCGGCTGGCCGGAGAAACCGTCGATGCGGAAGGCAAGCGCGGCTTCGTGCTGACGCTGTCGACCCGAGAACAGCATATCCGGCGAGAGAAGGCGACCAGCAACATCTGCACGAGCTCCGTGCTGTGCGCGCTGGCGTTCACGGCGCACCTGACTTTGCTGGGCGAGAAGGGGCTTAGGCAGCTTGCTTCCCTGAATCACGCGCGCGCGTGCGAGGCGGCGGACCGGCTTGCGGCGATCCCGGGAGTCGAGGTCGTCAACGATGGCTTCTTCAACGAATTCACGGTTAAGATTCCGGTCGAGGCGCGCTCCGCAGCCCACACGATGGTCGAGAAGGGTGTTCTCGCGGGCGTGTCGCTCGGCCGGCTCTATCCGAACGCGCCGGAGCTTGAGAGCGGGCTGGTCATCGCGGTGACCGAGACAGTGACCGACGAGGATATCGACGCGCTGGAAGCGGCGCTGAAGGAGGTGGTGCGATGACCGTCAATCCGTCGGGCTGGCGGCCGACCGCACCCGCCAACGAGCAGGTCGAGACGCAGACCGTCACCGGAAACCGCGCGCTTCAGCTGGAGGAGCCTTTGTTGTTCGAGCGCGGCCGGCTCGACCAGACCGGAGTCGACCTTCCGGACGCTAAAGTTTCCGGGAAAAGGCTGAAAGGGCTTGAGCGCAACCGCGACATCGGGCTCCCGGGGCTGAGCGAGCCTGAGATGGTTCGCCATTACACGCGGCTGTCCCGCCAGAATTATGCGATCGACCTCGGGCTGTTCCCGCTCGGGTCGTGCACGATGAAGCACAATCCGCGCTTGAACGAGAAGGTCGCGCGGATGCCGGGCTTCGCCGACGTGCACCCGCTGCAGCCGCAGGAGACGGTGCAAGGCGCTCTGCAGGTGATCAGCGAACTCGCATCCTGGCTGCTTGCCCTGACCGGAATGCACGCCGTCGCCATGAGCCCGAAGGCTGGCGCTCATGGGGAGCTGTGCGGGCTGCTCTGCATCCGCTCGGCGCTGGAGGCACGCGGAGATGCTCGCGAGGTCGTGCTGGTTCCGGAGAGCGCGCACGGCACCAACCCCGCGACCGCGGCCTTCGCGGGCTATCGCGTCGAGAGCATCCCCGCGAACAAAGCCGGGCGTGTTGATCTCGAAGCGTTGAAGGCTCGCCTCGGGGCGGATGTCGCGGCGGTGATGATCACCAACCCCAACACCTGCGGCCTGTTCGAGCCGGACATGATCGCGATCTCCGAGGCGGTCCACGCAGCCGGTGCTTTCGTTTATTGCGATGGCGCGAATTTCAACGCGATCGTGGGCAGGGTTCGTCCGGGCGACCTCGGCATCGACGCGATGCACATCAATTTGCACAAGACCTTCTCGACCCCGCACGGCGGCGGCGGTCCGGGATCGGGCCCGGTGGTTCTGTCCGAAGCGCTGGCGCCCTTCGGCCCGCTGCCTTTCGTCGCGAAGATGGCTGACGGCTCCTTCAAGCTGGTCGCGGAGGAGAATGCGGACGAGGAGCACCCCGACGCTTTCGGCCGAATGACCGCGTTCCACGGCCAGATGGGCATGTTCACCCGGGCGCTCGCCTACATCCTCAGCCACGGCGCCGACGGGCTTCGGCAGGTCGCCGAGGACGCGGTGCTCAACGCGAATTACGTGCTTCGCTCGCTTGCGGATGTTCTCGACGCTCCGTTTGCGGGCAGCGGGCCGTGCATGCATGAGGCGATCTTCTCGGACAAAGGGTTCGCGGAAGGATTGAGCACGATCGACCTCGCCAAGGCGCTGATCGACGAAGGCTTCCATCCGATGACCATGTATTTCCCGCTGGTCGTCCACGGCGCGATGCTGGTGGAGCCGACCGAGACGGAGTCCAAAGCGGCGCTCGACCAGTTCATTGCAGCGATGCGGTCCATCGCCGGACGCGCGAAAGCCGGCGACCAGAGCCTGAAGGCGGCGCCGATCTATGCGCCCCGCCGCCGGCTTGACGAAACGCTCGCCGCCCGGAAACCTGTGCTCGTCTATCGCGAACCGGAGCAGGCACAAGCGGCGGAATGACGGTCGAGCAACCCCACGGCTGGCTCGCGACCCTTCTTCCCTTCGCAATCATCGCGATCGTGGTCGCCCTCCGGCTTCGGAGCATGAAGGGGGAGCGCAAGCTCAACCTCAAATCCATGTGGGCGGTGCCGATCGTCTATGTCGTCATGATCGGATTCATGTTCGCCGCGCTTCCGCCATCGATCGTCGGATGGGAACTGATCCTCGCCGGGCTAATGGTTGGGCTCCTGCTGGGCTGGTACCGGGGGCGGACGATCCACATCCGGCTCGACCCGGAGACGGGCGAACTCCGGCAGAAGGCGTCGCCGCTCGCCGTGCTGCTGTTGCTCGCGATCATCATCCTCAAGGTCGGCGCTCGACAGGTCTTCGGTGAAGCCGCTGCTTCCAGCGCTTCGAGCCCGGCGATGCTGATGACCGACGCGTTCATCGGATTCGCGCTCGGCCTTCTGACCGCAACCCGGCTCGAGATGTACACACGGGCCAAAAGGCTGCTCGAGGCCGAGTGACCGACCGCCGCAGATTCTACGAAACGCCGGCCGATTCCAGGAAGCGCTCCGCTCCGGCCGCGCTCCGGAACCGCGAACCGATCGCCAGCGTCTTGTCGGAATGGCTTCCGGTCAGCGGACTGGTTTTGGAAATCGCCAGCGGCACCGGGGAGCATGGCGTGTTTTTCGCCGAGCGATTCGCCAATCTCGAATGGCAACCGAGCGACATCCATCCGGACGCTCTCGAATCGATCCGGGCCTGGAGGGCTCAAGCCGACCTTCCAAACTTGCGCGAACCGGTCGCGCTCGATGCCGCGTCGGGCGATTGGCCCGTCGAAGCCGCCGACGCGATCCTGAACATCAACATGGTGCACATCAGCCCCTGGGCCTCGGCCATCGGGCTTCTGGAAGGTGCGGCGCGGATACTGGCCGAGGGAGCGCCGCTGATCCTTTATGGCCCATGGCTAAGCGACGAGACCGAAGCGGCTCCCAGCAACCTCGCATTCGACGCCGACCTCAAGAGCCGCGATCCCGAGTGGGGACTTCGAAAGGTCGAGGATTTCGCTGCCGAAGCAGCGGCTCGCGGGCTGGATTTCGTCGAGCAGAAGTGGATGCCGGCGAATAATCTGATGCTCCTGTTCCGAAACGGCACAGGGCGAACATTGTCTTAAACGAAGCTTTACCCCGAGCGTATAATGGCCACGACGATGGACGAAAGCGCTCAGACCCAGAACCGGCGCCACCGCCGGTCCAACGTCATGTTGAAGGCGACGCTGGAGACTCCGGGCGCCTCGCTTCCAGTGATGCTGCGCAATCTTTCGCAGGAAGGCGCCCTGATCAAAGGGGATGAACTGCCCTGCGAAGGTAGCCGGGTCCTGTTTCACCGCGATGGCCTCAGCGTTCCGAGCCGGATCGCCTGGTCCCATTGCGGGCATGCCGGGGTGGCCTTCGACTTTCCGCTCTTCCCGAAGGAAATGCTCCGCCACGTGCCGGAGCGCCAGCCGAAAGCGCCGCCGCCAATCGCGCGCCGGCCCGGCCTGAGCTGCAAGCCGCTGACGGCAGCGGAGCGGGCGATGATCGAGCGGTGGGCAACCGAGGGCATCAACAAGCTCGGAGAGTGAAGTTCAGGCTTTCGACCGTCCGTGAAGCCACTCGGTGAGGCCCGCGAGCGGCAGGACGGTGTTGAAGCTGATCCCGTAGCGCGACCCTTCAGCCCACCGGACGACCGCGGCCTGCGGCGGAAATTGCGGCAAGCTGATCGTTACGTCGGCTCCGACGGTGAGGCTGTTCTCGCTTTCGACGCTCAGCCCGCCCTGCGAAATATTGAGAAGCGTCGCTCGATTGGTGGTTGCGCCTTCGCGAACGAAAACCACGCACTTGACCTCGACCCGTGGCATCCGCGGACGGGGGCCGTCGTCGTTCGATTTCAAAAGGTCGAGGATGTCGACACGCTCGTCGAAGGTGATCCCCGCGTCTGTTCCCTTCACCCAGTTCACCTGGCCGGAAATCGGCTGCTTTTCCTTGAGCTCGATTTGAAGCTCGAGATCGGGCTTCAACCGGCAATAAGCGCGGATCAGCGCGCCGCCCGCGGAGATGTTCTTGACGAGGCACAGCTCGCGCCGGCCGTCGAGAAGGATCGAGCCCACGCGGAACAAGGTCATGTGGCGCTCGTCGCTCCGCCGTTCCGGCTGGACCGGCGGCTCCGGCGACATCGAATAGACTGTCGTTTCGATCGGCAGTTGTTCCAACATTCCACTCCGCAGCGAATAGGAGACGATTCGAAACACCACCCTCGCAAATACGATAGAGCCGCAAAGGCGTTACCATCCGGTTGAGGATTGCTCCGCCATGGCGCCGGATTGAGGGGGAGGGTCGGGGACAGCTCGGGAACCTGTTGCCGTCGTTTCGACTTCTGTACACTCGCAAGCTTATGTCCAATGCGACGCGATCATCCGTTATCCGGTGGGCCGGGATACTGATCGCCCTGCTCGCCATCGGCGCTGCTTTGCTTCCGATGGCCAAGGGCATTCCCGCGAGAGTCGAGATCGGGCTGATGCTGGCCGCCGCCGGAGTGTTCGAGCTTGCAGCGGTCTTCGCCCGCCGCGGCCATCACCTCGCGGCCGGCGCGGCTGCCGTTGCCAGCCTGGTTGCCGGATTGCGGCTCCTGACCGATCCGGACATCAATTTCCTCACCATCCTCAATGTCGTGATCCTGTGGCTCGTTGTCCGCAGCGCCGCACTCCTGCTTTCCTCGCGCCATTCGCCGCGACCGCTATGCGTCTGGGTCTATCTCGCCGCAGCGGTGGATTTCGCACTCGCGGTGCTGCTGCTCGTCGGCCTTCCGGTGGCGGTCCTGATCTACGGGCTGTTCGGGACTACGGACCAGATCGTCGCCACTTTCGCCTGGATTCTTGCAGCAAGCTTCCTCGCCGCCGCGTGGCTTCTGGTCGCAGCTGCTCCGCTGGAAGCCAGCGAGAGGGCCTAGGGGTAAATCGCCTCGACGAAATAGAGGCCCTCCGGCGGAGCGTTGAAACCCAACGCGGTCCGGTCCCGGGCGTCGAGCGCCGCCTTCATATCCGAAGGCATCCATTGGCCTCGCCCGACCATCGCGAGGCAGCCAACCATCGAGCGCACCTGATGGTGAAGGAAGCTTCGTGCCGCGGCCTCGACCAGGATTTGGTCTCCTTCGCGCCGTACATCGAGCCGGTCGAGAGTCTTCACCGGGCTGTCTGACTGGCAGTGGACGGAGCGGAAGGTCGTGAAGTCGTGGCGGCCGACGAGGAACGCCGCGCCTTCTGCCATCGCTTCGGCGTCGAGCGGAACTGCGATGTGCCAAACCCGGCCCCGGTCGAGTGCTGGCGGGGCGCGGCGGTTGAGGATTCGGTAGAGATACCGCCGGCCGATGCAGGAGAAGCGGGCATGCCAGTCGTCGGCCACGCGCGCCGCCGCGAGGACGGAGACCGGGTGCGGGCGAACCAGCGCGTTCACGCCCTCGCGGAGCCGGTGCTCGGTCAGGCTCTTCTCGATTTCGACGTGGGCACTCATCGCGAGCGCGTGAACTCCGGCATCGGTTCGCCCGGCGGCGTGAACCGTCGGCAATTCGCCGGTCATCTTCGCCAGCGCTTCTTCCAGCGCCTGCTGCACCGACGGCCCATGGTCCTGCCGCTGCCAGCCCATGAACGGGCCGCCGTCATATTCGATGGTCAGCCGCCAGCGGGTCACTGGAGGATCGTCCCCTTCGGGATTGGGAAGCCGCGAAGCAGTTCGCCGGGCGTCATCACGCCCCGCCCCGCGCGCTGGACCTTGAGTGGCCGGATATATCCGGAGTCGCAGGCGATGCAGAGACAGTCGTCCAGGACTTCACCGGGCTTGCCGGATGCGTCGGTTCCGCAGTCCGCCTCCAGTAGTTTCACGCGTTCCCCGCTCGCCTCGAACCATGCGCCGGGGCCGGGGGCGAAGGCGCGGACCTGCCGCTCGATTTCCCCAGCGCTTTTCGACCAGTCGATCCGTGCCTCCGCCTTGTCGATTTTGGAGGCGTAAGTGACGCCGTCCTCAGGTTGAGGCAGTGGCGGCGTCGGCTTGCCGAGCCATTCGAGCAGGGCTCCAGCGCCGAGTTCGGCCAACTCGCCAGTCAGGTCGCCCGCAGTCTTCCTGTCGACCGGGGTCTCCCGCTTCAGGAGCATTGGACCGGTGTCGAGGCCTTCTTCCATCCTCATGATGGTGACGCCGGTAACTTCATCGCCCGCGAGGATCGCGCGCTGGATCGGCGCGGCGCCGCGCCAGCGGGGAAGGAGCGAGGCGTGGACGTTGATGCAGCCGCCCCTCGGCGCCTCAAGGATCGGCCTGGGAAGGATCAGCCCGTAAGCCGCGACGACCGCGAGATCGGAATCGAGACCGGCGAATCGCGCCTGCTCCTGCGGATCGCGCAATGTCCTCGGCGTGCGAACCTCGATCTCAAGCTCTTCGGCCCGTTTGTGGACCGCGGTCTTCTGCTCGCCCTTGCCGCGTCCGGCGGGGCGTGGAGGCTGCGTGTAGACGCAAAGCACCTCGTGCCCCGCCGCCGCCAGGGCGTCGAGGCTCGGCACCGCGAAATCCGGCGATCCCATGAAGACGATCCGCATGGCGATGCCCTATGGCGCGACAGCGGCGAAATTCCTATCTCAACTGCCGTGGCGAGCCAGGAAATCGAGACATTGGCCAATGCGCTGGCGCGGCTTCCGGGTCTCGGGCCGCGCTCGGCCCGGCGCGCAGTTCTCCACCTGATGAAGAAGCGCGAGAGCACGCTGCAGCCGTTGCTGGCCGCGCTCCAGAAGGTGTCGGACACGCTTTCGACCTGTTCCACCTGCGGCAATGTCGACACGTCGGACCCGTGCGGAATCTGCCGCGACCCGCGCCGCGACGACCGCTCTTTGTGTGTGGTCGAGGAGGTGGCCGACCTGTGGGCGCTCGACCGTTCGCGCCTGTTTCCCGGCCGCTACCATGTTCTCGGCGGGAGACTTTCCGCACTCGACGGCGTGCGTCCGGAGGACCTGACGATCGACCAGTTGATAAGCCGGGTTTCGAAAGGCGGAGTCGACGAGGTCGTGCTTGCGATGAACGCCACTCTCGAAGGCCAGACGACGGCCCATTATCTCGCCGAGCGGCTCGAAACTTTCCCCGTCCGGCTGACCCAGCTCGCTCACGGCCTCCCGGTCGGCGGCGAACTCGATTATCTGGATGAAGGGACTCTTGCCCAGGCATTGAGAGCGAGGCGGCCCGTTGCTTGATCACCTTGCGGCAGGACCGAACTGGCAGCATCTCGCGATCTATGCGGCGGGAATCGCCGTCATCATCCTCGTACTTCAGCGCCTGCCCTATGTCGGCGGGATCATCCGCCTGCTTTTTTCCTTCGCGATCCTCGCCTTCGCGCTGTTCCTTCTGCTTCAACAGGCGCCGTTCCAGCCCACGCTTGCACGGCTGACCGAGCAACTCGGGCTCGACAACCAGACGGTCGCGGGCGACGAGCTTCGCGTGCGGATGTCGCCCGACGGGCATTTCTGGGTCGACGCGAGCATCAACGGTGTGAAGCGGCGGCTATTGATCGACAGCGGGGCAACGGTCACGGCGCTGTCCACCGATACCGCGACCGCAGCAGGCGTCGAGACCGGCTCCAGCCTCACGCCCGTTATCCTTCGCACCGCGAACGGCGCCACGGTCGCGCGGACGGGAAGCATCGACGAGCTTCGGGTGGGCAATATCGTCGCTCATAATTTGAAAATGGTCAGCGCGCCGGGGCTCGACCTCGACGTGATCGGAATGAATTTCCTGTCGCAGCTGGATTCCTGGAGAGTGGAAGGCCGGACTCTGATCCTTGTCCCGGCCAGGCCCCGCTCCCTTGCAGCGAAGGGTGCCGGGTCTTAAATTACAACCCATGGCAATTCGAACGATCCTGGAAGTTCCGGACCCGCTGCTCCGGCAGAAATCGACACCTGTCGAGAAGGTGGACGACGAGGTTCGGTCGCTCATCGCCGACATGTTCGAGACGATGTACGACGCGCCAGGGATCGGGCTTGCCGCGATCCAGGTCGGTGTTCCCAAGCGAATCCTTGTGATCGACCTCCAGGAGCCCGAGGAAGAGGGCGGCGAGCCGGTCAAAGACCCGCGCGTGTTCATCAACCCCGAAATCCTCGATTCATCGGACCAGGAAGTGCCCTACACCGAGGGCTGCCTGTCGGTGCCCGACCAATATGCCGAGGTCGACCGGCCCGACCGTATCCGGGCGCGCTGGCTCGACGAGAATGGCGATGCCCATGAGGCCGACATCGAAGGGCTGCTCGCGACCTGCCTGCAGCACGAGATGGACCATCTCGAAGGCGTCCTGTTCATCGACCATCTGTCGCGGCTGAAGCGCGAGATGATCCTCAAGAAACTCGCCAAGCTGCGGAAAGAGCAGGAGAAGAGGGCGGCCTAAGGCTTAGCCCTGCGGCGCCGCTTCGTTCGCCGGAGCCGCCGAGTTCGCCTCATTCGCGTCGGCCGCCGAATTCGCATCGTTCGCTGCCACAGCGTTGATGTCATTCGCCGCCGGAGCCGCCGCGGTCATGTCAGTCTCCGGAGCACTCGGCGGGTTCGCCTCGTTTGCAAGCCGGGCCTGCTGCTCCTCCCAGCTTGAGCGGCTGTTGCAGCCGGCGAGCAAGAGCACGGTGGCGACAAGGACTAGACGGCGCATTCAAGGGTCCTCCCGGGCAGTTCAGGGTCGATGGCTGTATGCGGCGCAGGCGGGCTGTCAGCAACCCTTGCGCGGATCAAACGTCGCGCCCGCAGAACACGAGGCCGGTGCCGGCGACCACCTTTGACGTGAACAGCATCGCCTTCGCGGATTCGGCGAAGCGTATCTCGAGAGTGTCGGGCGTCGGCGGGCCTTCGGCGGTGCAAATCGCTTTCACGTCATAGCCGCCTGGCACTTCCGTCACCTGGTCGAAGCTGCAGCTCGATCCGGCCGGCGTACGAAGCGTGGACTGGGTGAATTGCCAGGGGGCGGTTTCGCAAGACTTCTGGTCGGCCGCCCATTTGCCGACGAAGCGCGGGAGCGGGCCGGGCTGAGGGAGAGCGCCGGCCTCGACCGCGGTCGCTTCGCCGCTGCTGACGCTGTTGTTTGCATCGGCTCGTCCGGATGCGACAGGCCCGCCGGGAGCGCCGGCAACCGGGCCGTTCGGCTCGCCCGTTGCCGGTCCCTTGTCGCAAGCGGCGAGGATGGCGAGGCAGGCGACGATCGGCAGGGTCCGCACGGGCTTCAGCTCCCCGGGGTGATGCTCGCGGCAGCGTTGCGGCAGTCCTCGGCGCATTCGCTGCACATCTGCGCGCAGAGCCTGCAATGCTCATGGTCGTGCTTCGCGCATTCGGCGGCGCAACCTTCGCAAACCCGGGCGCAAAGCTCGAGAGTCTCCTTCAAAACTGCTTCGTTGGTGCCGGTTCGGCGAACCGCGAGCTTGCCGGTGGCCTCGCAGATATCGGCGCAGTCGAGGCAGGTGCGAATGCATTGCCTCATGTCCTGCTCCTCGGCGCCGCAGGCGTCGGCGCAACTCACGCACATCCGCGCGCAATACATCAGGTGGTGCGCCGCATCGGCCAGCGGCTGGTTCACATGCCCCGCCACGTCCGGGTGAAGCGAGATCATCTTGCGGATCGACATCAATCCCTCCTCGTCATTCGAGCCTAGCGAAGCAATCCGGCGGACGGTTCCATCAGGCGGATTGCTTCGTCGCAACTGCTCCTCGCAATGACGGTTGAGAAGCGGTTTTGAGGAGCGTAGGGTTCCCATTCTGTTCCGCAAGGGGAATGAGTATGGATTTGGGCGTGATTTTCGCCGCCGTTGCCGCTCTGGCGGTCGGCGCGCTCATCGGATGGCTTGTTGCGGCGCGCAACTCCGCCGGTGCGGCGCAGACGGTCGAGAACCTGCGGATGCAGCTCGATTCCGTCACCGGAGAGCGGGACGAGGCCCGGACCAATCTCGAATCCAGCTCGCGCGAATTGGCGGCCCTGCAAGCGGACGCCCGCAATTTCGACCAGAGGATGAAGGACCTGGCGGAATCCAAGGACGCGCTGATCGCCCAGTTCCGGGAGATCGGCGATCAACTGCTCGACAAGGCGCACAAGGATTTCCTCGAGAAAGCCGGGCAGAGCTTCTCGAAGGCCGATCAGCAGAGCGAAGCCAAGCTGAAGCAGCTTCTCCAGCCGGTCGAGGCGACATTGAAGCGCTACGAGGAAGGTCTCCAGCGCGTGGAGAAGGAGCGCGTTGACCAATATGCGGGGCTAAGATCCGTGGTAGAGCAAGTGCGCGAAGGACAGGGGAGAGTGCGTGACGAGACTCGCAATCTCGTCAACGCGCTTCGCTCATCGCCAAAAGCGCGCGGCCGCTGGGGAGAGCAGTCGCTTCGCAACGTGCTGACCCACGCGGGACTCGTCGAAGGCGTCGATTTCAAGATGGAGGTGTCGGTCAGCACCGAAGACGGGCGCCTTCGCCCCGACGTGGTCGTCAACCTGCCCTCGGACCGCAAGCTCGTGATCGACGCCAAATGCTCGCTCAACGCCTTCCTCGAAGCCTGCGAGGAAGTCGACGACGAGAAACGCCTCGCCTGTTTCCAGGCGCACGTCGCCTCGATGCGGACCCACGTCCAGCAGCTTGGATCGAAAGCCTATTGGGCGCAGTTCGGCGACGCGGCCGATTATGTCGTCATGTATATCCCCGGCGAGCATTTCCTCACCGCTGCTCTCGAGCAGGACCCGAACCTTTGGGAATGGGCCTTCGAGCGGAAGGTGCTGCTGGCGACGCCGACGAACCTCGTCGCCATCGCCCGCACCGTCGCAACCGTCTGGAAGCAGGAAAAGCTGGCGGCCGAGGCGGGCAAGATCGCGGAGCTGGGTAGGGAGCTTCATTCGCGCCTGGCGACTATGGCCGAGCACGTCGCGTCGGTCGGCACCAACCTCGGGCGGATGAATAATGCCTACAACAAGATGGTCGGAAGCCTCGAAAGCCAGGTTCTCACCCAGGCACGGAGGTTCGAGGATTACGGCGCCGGAAGCGCAAAAGAAATCCAGGAGCCCCCTGTCATCGAAGCGTCACCCCGGACACTGACGAAGCTCGCGGCGAGGGACGAGGAGCCTGTCGAAATCAGTCTCGACGATCCCACGCTGCCCCGCCTCGAACCGGCCGACGAGGAGGACGAGGCGGAGGCTCGCTGACTGCTTGCAAAATAGGGGTTCGTCTGCTGCCGTCGCGCAGGCTCTTTGAACCGTTTGAACTCGAACTCTCTGCCACTCCTTAAAGTCACGCGAAAAGCCGCCAAACCGTGTGACTTTAGTGACTTTAGAGGCCGCCGCAGCCGTTGAAGTGCTTGCCGTCGACGGTGACCTGTAGCTTGTCGGGGTAGACCCGGTCGCTCATTCCGTCGCTGCACTGGGCGTGGACGATGTTCACGTCGATCCGCGGCGTCCGGTAGATTTCGCCGGCGACCCCGATGATCGCGCGCGGCTTCGGCTGGACGATCGGCTGCTCGCCCGCCAGGATGAAGGTGACGTTCCGGTCATCGATGACGACGCTCCAGAACGGCTCGGTTCCGACCCCATGATAGGGCGCGGGCGGGGCCGGCGGAAAGGGAGCGCAGGCGGCGAGCAACACAAGCGCGGCAAGGGTCAGGCGTTTCATTCGAAAACAACCATCCCGCCGCCGCATCAGTTCCGCCAGCTTGCCTTGACCGCGAAGGCCATCACCGCTGCAGCAACGGCCGCGTTGAGGCTGTCGGCGCGCCCCGCCATCGGAATTTTGACGAGGAGGTCGCACTCCGCCTCATAGCTTTCGGGAAGCCCCTGCTGCTCGTTGCCGATCAGGAGGAAGCATGGCCTCTCGTAGCGAGCGTCCAGATAGTCGTGAGTCGCCTTGAGGCTGGTTCCGACCAGTTGGCCCGGCCCCGAGCGCAACCAGGGCAGGAACTCTTCCCACCGCGCCGCGGCGACCCGCTGGGTGAAGATCGCCCCCATCGAGGCACGCACCGCTTCGACCGAGAAGGGATCGGCGCAATCGTCGATCAGGATAAGCCCGCCCGCACCGACGGCATCGCCGGTCCTCAGGATCGTGCCGATATTGCCCGGATCGCGAAGCGCCTGCGCGCAGATCCAAAGCGGGGCGCTCGTCCGGTCGATGCGGTCAAGCGCTGTTTCCGGCTGGCTGTAGGCGCCCAGAAGCATCTGCGGATTGTCCTTGCCGCTCATCTTGGAGAGGATGTCGGGGCTGGTCTCGATCGCATCCGCGCCCGCAGCCTCGGCCGCTGCGATGATCTCGGCCGCTAGCGGGTGCTTCGCGCCCTCCGCGGAGAAAGCGATGATCTCGGGAAGCTGGCCGCTGTCGCGGGCCTCGGCGACGATCCGCAGTCCCTCGGCGAGGAACATATGCTCCGCGCGCCGCGCCTTCTTGTCGCGGAGCGAGCGGAGGCGCTTGACGGTGGCGTTGGAAAAAGCGGTGACCTGGCGCGGCACCTTCTACCCGCACTCCTCGTCGAAACCGCATTCGACGAGCTGCACCAGGAGCTCCAGGGCTCGCTCCGCATCGCCGCCCTCGACATGGATTCGGATCGAATCCCCCTTCGCCGCTCCGAGCATCATCAGGCCCATGATCGAGGTGCCGACGACCCGGTTGCCGTCTTTTTCGACCTCGACCTTAGAATTGAGCTGGCTGGCGAGGTTGACGAACTTGGCGCTGGCACGGGCGTGGAGCCCGCGCGTGTTCACCACAGTGACTTCGCGCGAAGCTTCGCTCAAGCGGCGGCTTCCCCGAGGATTTCGGACGCGACCGAGATGTATTTGCGCCCGGCCTCGCGAGCGGCCGCGACCGCGGCGTGGACCGCCATCACCTTGCGAGCGCCTTCGAGGCGGATCAGCATCGGCAGGTTCACCCCCGCGATGACCTCGATATTCTCGGTCTTCATCAGGCTGATCGCGAGATTGGATGGAGTGCCGCCGAACAAGTCGGTGAGCACGATCACGCCCTTGCCCTGGTCGACTGTCTTGATGGCTTCGGAAATATCCTTGCGGCGAGCTTCCATGTCGTCGTCGGGACCGATGCAGACGGCTTCGATCGCCTCCTGCGGCCCGACGACATGCTCCATCGCGGTGATGAACTCGGCCGCGAGACGACCGTGGGTCACCAGCACCAATCCAATCATTGCCTCAACTCGCTCCACTCTCGCTAACGTGCGGTCCGGCCTTGCCTTCGATCCGATCGTTCGGCGCCGATCCCAGGTCGCGGTGACGCAGGTTCAGTTTGAACCCTGCTTCCCGCAATCTTTTCGCCATCTCGGCCGCGGCGGCCACGGATCGGTGGCGCCCCCCGGTGCAGCCAAATGCAACCGTTAAATAGGTTTTGCCCGCAGCCCAGTAGCGGGGAATCCACTCCCTGAGAAGCGCTTCGATTCTGTCCATCGAATCGGCCCAGCCCGGGTCCTTCGCGATATAATCCCGAACCGCGCTGTCTTCTCCCGTCTGCTCGCGCAGATTCTCGACCCAATAAGGGTTGGACAGGAAGCGCATGTCGAAGACCAGGTCCGCGGTCCGGGAAATGCCGTGCCCGAATCCGAAGGAGACGAGGGTCAATACCGGCTCCTGCTCGGTTCCGTAGCGGCGGCGGAGTTCTTCCCTGAGTTCGACCGGCGACAGGTCGGTCGTATCGATCACGCTGTCGGCTGCACTCTTCAGCGGTGCAAGCAAGGCCCGCTCGCGGGCGATTCCGTCCTCGGCGGGACGGTCGGGCGCAAGCGGATGCCGCCGGCGAGTCTTGTCGAACCGGCGCATCAGGTTCGCGGTCGAGCAGTCGAGGAAAAGGATTTCCGGTTCGACGCCCGCGATCGAGTTAAGAAGGTCGGGCAGGCGCTCAGGATCGAAGCCCCGGCTCCTGACGTCCATCCCGATCGCCGCCGGCACCGTTCGGCACTGGTCGGCTCCGTGGACGAACTCGCTCAGCAAGTCAGCAGGAAGATTGTCGACGATATCCCAGCCCATGTCCTCAAGTGCGTCGAGGACCGTCGATTTGCCGGCTCCCGATGTGCCGGTCACGAGAAGGAGTCGCGGCCTGGGCGGGTCGGAGCTCACTTCAGCCCCAGCCGGTCGAGAGCAAGCGCGACCTTCGACGGTGCCGAGGCGGTCATCGCATCAATCGTGACCACCGGCACCTGTAGCCCGAGAATGGTGCGTTCGCGGCCGTCGTCGGGAAGGCGCTCCATGTCGCTCATCAGCTCGACGATCAGCGCGACTGGGACATTCTCGACAGTCTCGACGTCCACGATGCCGATGCCGCGCACCTCCAGTTTGCCGGCAATCTGCGGCGGTGCGGAAGCGAGAAGCCGCTCGCGCTCGCGCCGGACGATCGTCTGGTCGTCGCTCACCAGGTTGAATCCGCGATCGAGCAGTCGAAGCGCGAGGTCCGACTTGCCGCTTCCCGAAGGCCCGGAGATCAACACCGCGCGGCCGTCGATGGCGACGCTGCTGGCATGGAAGGATTCGCTGGACGGGCTCACATCGGCTCTGCGGCTGGAAGCGAGATGATGAAGCGGGCGCCCGATGGCGCGTCGTCCCGGTCGAACACGCTGATCTCTCCGTCGTGGCCCTCGACGATAGCCTTGGCGATGGCGAGGCCCAAGCCGGAATGCCGGCCGAAATGCTCGTCTTCGGGACGGATCGAATGAAAACGGTGGAAAATCGCCTCGCGCGCTTCCTCCGGGACCCCGGGGCCTTCGTCATCGATCCGGATTCGCACCCGATTGCCGACTCGCGAGGCCGCGATTTCGACAAGACCTCCCGGCGGCGAGAAGCTGACGGCATTGTCGAGGATGTTGTCGATCGCGCGCGCCAGCCGCCCGGGATCCCCGAGGACCATCGCACTTTCCTTGCGCGGGCGGGCGTATGCGATGCGCGCATCCCCTTTTTCGCGACGCGTGTCCCAGCTTGCGACCAGCTGTTCGATGAGAAGCCCGAGGTCGACCATCTCGAACCGCGCGCGCGCTAGCTCGGCGTCGGTTCGCGCTGCCTCGCTGATGTCGCTGATCAACCGGTCGAGCCGGACCACGTCCTCGCGCGCGACATCCATCAAGCGCTCGCGGAGCTTGGAGTCCTTGACAGTTCCGAGCCCGTCGATTGCGGACCGCAGCGAGGCGAGCGGGTTCTTTAGCTCATGGGTCACGTCCGCAGCGAAGGCCTCGATATTGTCGATCCGGTGCCGCAGCGACTGGCTCATGTCGGACACGGAGCGAGCGAGAAGGCCAATCTCGTCCCGGCGAGAGGGGAGTCGCGGAACCCGGACTTCGCGGGCCCTTCCAAGGCGAACGCGATGGGCTGAAATCGCAATCTTCCGCAACGGCCGCACGATGGTCCGCGCGAGGAAAAGCGACAGGAGGACGGAAATGAGGATCGCGACGGCCATCGCGATCCCGAGAGTGGCGCGCTGGCTCCGCATCGAGCGCACCAGGCTTCGTTCATTGGATGTAACCAGAAGCGCCCCATGCGCCACGGGCGCCGCTGCCGAGAGGACCGGCGTCAGGTCCGGTGCTGTGCGGATCGTGCTCGTCACCACGTCGTCGCGAGCCGCCTGCGCCGCTTCCGGCCAGGCGGCCATCGTGTCGTTGGCCGGCTCGACGAACTCAGGTGCATATTCGGCGCCGACGATGAAGTTGAACCCGCGATCGAGCGCCCGGGCCGCATCCTTCATCCAGCTTTCCTTGCTGGGATCGCGAAGGACATAGGTCGGTCCGGTGATGGTCCAGCTGTCAGCGATCAGGCGGCCGTCGGCCCCGAACAGGCGGATCCGGCTACCCGTCGATTTCGAAATCGCGGCAAGTGCCCGCGGTCTCTGGTCGGGAGGAAGCGCATTGGCGATGATCGCGGTGATCTGCGCCTCGCGTTCGGTTCGGTGGATGCGCTCCTTGCTGAGCTTGTTTCGAAACGCGTCGAGGTAGATGACCCCGAGCGCCAGGATCAGGATCGTAAGGACGTTGACCGCCAGGATTCGCCAGGTCAGCGTCCAGCGCGCGGTCCACGGCCGGGCATCGCGGAGGCGTCTGCGCCTCACCATGAGCGCGGCTTATTCCTCAAAGCGGTATCCGACGCCGTAAAGCGTCTCGATCGCATCGAACTGCGGGTCCGCAGCCCGGAACTTGCGGCGGATTCGCTTGATGTGGCTGTCGATTGTTCGGTCGTCGACGTAAACGTCATCCTGATACGCGATGTCGAGCAGCTGGTTGCGGTTTTTCACGACGCCGGGGCGTTGCGCCAGTGCCTCCAGGATCAGGAACTCGGTCACGGTCAGGGTGACGTCCTTGCCGTCCCATTTCACCTTGTGGCGGGCGGGGTCCATGCTCAGCCGGCCGCGGACCAGCAATTCCGGCTCCGCCTGCTCGGCGGGCGCGGCTTCGGTCTTGGCAAATTCCTGTCGCCTGAGGATTGCGCGGATTCGGGCGAGCAAGAGCCGCTGCGAAAAGGGCTTGGTGATATAATCGTCCGCGCCCATCGCGAGGCCGAGAGCCTCGTCGAGCTCGTCATCCTTTGAGGTGAGGAAGATCACCGGCATCGAGCTGAACTCCCGAAGGCGGCGGAGCAGCTCCATTCCATCCATCTGCGGCATCTTGATGTCGAAAACGCCGAGGTCCGGAAGATTCTCGGCGAACGCCTTCAGCGCCGCCGTCCCGTCGGTGTAGACCCGGGTGACGAATCCTTCCGACTGGAGGGCAATCGACACCGAGGTCAGGATGTTGCGGTCGTCGTCGACCAGCGCGATGACATGGCTCATTCGGGCGATCCAGCGGGGGGCTTACAGGCCGCTCCGGAGCGAGACAAGCGAAACGGCGGCTTTTGACCGGGCAACTTTTTCGGGTCTATAGGCGCTTCAACGCTGGTGCGGCGGCTGCCGAAAGGTCGCCGCCGCTCATTCTTATTGGAGGAACGGGAGTGGCCGACAGGGTCGCGAAGCACGGATTGGACGCGCAGGGGATCACCACCCCGGCCGAGCTGCACTGGAATCTGACGACGGCGCCGCTCGTCGAGTTCGCAATCCAGAACGAGGAAGGGCTGCTTGCGAAGGACGGCCCGATCGCGGTGAAGACCGGCAAGCACACCGGGCGAAGCGCCAAGGACAAGTTCACCGTCAAGGACGCACTGACGGAGGACGTGATCTGGTGGAACAACGGCAACAAGCCGATGGACCCGGCCGCGTTCGATCGCCTCCACGAGGATTTTCTCGTCGCCCTCGGCGAGAAATCGACCTTGTTCGTCCAGGACCTTTACGGTGGCTCGCAGCCTGAGCACCGGGTCCGCGTTCGCGTGATCAACGAACTCGCCTGGCACAGCCTGTTCATTCGGACGATGCTCGTCCGTCCTGAAGCGAGCGAGCTCGCCGATTTCGTTCCCGAATTCACGGTCATCGACCTGCCGAGCTTCCGGGCAGACCCGGAGCGGCATGGTTCGCGCACCGAGACCGTGGTCGCGGTCAATTTCTCCAAGAAGCTGATCCTGATCGGCGGCACCGCTTATGCGGGCGAGATGAAGAAGTCGGTGTTCGGCCTTTTGAATTTCCTTCTGCCTCCGCAGGGCATCATGCCGATGCACTGCTCGGCCAATATCGGGCCGAAGGGAGACACGGCGATCTTCTTCGGCTTGTCGGGGACGGGCAAGACGACGCTTTCGGCCGATCCGAACCGGACTCTTATCGGCGACGACGAGCATGGCTGGTCGGACACTGCGGTCTTCAACTTCGAAGGCGGCTGCTACGCCAAGATGATCCGCCTGTCGGCCGA
>JBDZVP010000152.1:0-1642 GCA_040255765.1 Sphingomonadales bacterium
ATGCTGTGCGACGCGGTGCAGGCGCTCGGCCGTGTCGACATCCCCGACGGGCCCGACCTCGTTGCGGTATCCTCGCACAAGATCCACGGGCCGAAGGGGATCGGCGCGCTGTGGATTCGCAAGGGAGCGGAACCGGCCCCTTTGATTCATGGCGGCGGCCAGGAAGAGGGGCTTCGCTCGGGGACGCTGTCCCCAGCGCTATGCGTCGGCATGGGCGCGGCGGCGAAGCTGGCAATGGAGCGAATGAAGTCCGACCGGGATCACATTGAAATGTTGTGGAGCGCCGCTCTGGCGACCCTTGGAAGTGCCTGGACGATCAACGGAAGCACCACACGGCGTTACAGAGGGAATCTCAATATCAGACGCGAAGGCATTGATGTAGCACGACTAATCGCAGATTTACGGGACTTGGCATTCTCGCTTGGAAGCGCCTGCGCAAGCGGCTCCGGACGCCCGAGCCACGTGCTTCGCGCAATCGGCCTCGGCGATAAAGAGGCTCGCTCGTCCATCCGGCTCGGTTTCGGGCGCTATACGAGCGAGGAAGAACTGGTCGCTGCTCTACGCCGGATCGACGAAGCCGCCGACGCGCAGGAGCGGTTCGCGGCGTGACCAGAGTGCGTTTTTACAAGGCGGACGGCGAACTCGACAGGGAAGTGGAAGCCAAGCCCGGCCAGCGGCTCCTCGACGTTGCCTGGGCCGCAAAACAGCCACTAGAGGGCGCTTGCGAGGGCGTGATGGCCTGCTCGACCTGTCACGTCATCGTCGACAAGGCCGATTTCGAGAAATTGCCGCCGGCCAGCGACGAAGAGGAGGACATGCTCGATTTCGCCGCCCATGCGACGCGGACATCGCGGCTCGCATGCCAGATCGTCCTTACCGACGAAATGGAAAGCCTGACGGTCCGGATTCCGCCGAGCGCGAGGAACTGGCTGAGAGGCTAGGCCCCGCCGCCTTTCCATTCGTGCCGGTGACGCCGGTGCTTCGCGATCGTCATCTTCGGCCGCAGGGCCTCCATCTCGGCGAGCTCCAGCTTCCGGTCCTGGTTGGTATCGAGCAGTTGGAAGCGATCCGATGCCGCCGCGGCAAATTCGTCGCGCGTGACGATATGGTCGATGTCGCGATCGGCGCCGGTAACGGGTTCGGGGATATTCAGCAATCCGAACCGGCCTGCTCCCTCAAGCCCCGAAAGCGGGTCGTCCGGTTGGGCGGTGACGTCGCCGCTGTCGTCGGCACTATTGGCCTCGGGCGTGCCGCTGCCGGGGCCGGCGTCGACGCTTTTGCCCGCTCGCCTGATCGTCGGCGACCAGCCAACCTGGATTTCGGGGGCCACTATCCATTCATACCGGTGGATTTCGTCGAACCCGATCCGTCCATCGTGATCCGTGTCGAGCGATGCGAAGAAGCGCTCGGAATCACGTGCGAATTCCAGCAGCGACAGGGATCCGTCATGGTTTGAGTCCGCCTGCGTGAACCAGTCGACCAGCGGGTCGTCGTCCGGCTGTGACGTCCGGAAGGGCTCACCCATCGGGCTGATGAAAATCCTCTCGTAGCGTTGATGCCGTGGCACCGGAATCGGAGTGGAAGTCCCCTGCGTAGCGAGGGCGATGGAAACAAGCAGCGAGGAGAATGGCATCGGCAGCCT
>JBDZVP010000153.1:0-1608 GCA_040255765.1 Sphingomonadales bacterium
TCCGGAGCGGTCGTCGACCCGAAGGCCCTCAACGAGCTGATCCCGGATTGGAAGGACAAGGGCGCTCCCCTCAATGTTCCGGTTAGTGAAAACCATCACTGGACGCTCGGAAAGACCGGCAAATGGGCGTTTCCGCACTTCCTGCTTCCGCCGTTCATGCACAACAAGGGAACCTACACGCTGAGCCTCGGCAACCTCTGCCGCTGGCTCGCGGGGCAGGCGGAGGAGCTTGGGGTGGAGATTTTCCCCGGCTTCGCCGCGGCCGAAGTGCTTTTCAACGAGGACGGCTCGGTCAAAGGCGTCGCCACCGGCGACATGGGCGTTGCCCGCGACGGCACTCATCGTCCGGACTATCAGCCCGGGATCGAGCTTCACGCACGCTACACCTTTCTCGCCGAAGGCGCCCGCGGTTCGCTGACCAAAGAGTTGACGCGCATCTTCGATCTTCGAAAGGACAGCGGTCCGCAGGTCTTTGGCTTGGGGGTCAAGGAGTTGTGGGACGTCCCTGCCGAGAAACATAAGCCGGGCCGAGTGATCCACACCCAGGGCTGGCCGCTCGACGACGCATGGGGCGGGGGGTTCCTCTACCATCAGGAAAACGGGCAGGTCGCGCTCGGCTTCGTGGTCGCGCTCGACTACGAGAACCCCTATTTGTCGCCGTTCGAGGAATTCCAGCGCTGGAAGACCCACCCGGCGATCCGCGCCGAAATCGAGGGCGGAAGGCGCGTCTCCTACGGCGCCCGGGCGATCAACGAGGGAGGCTGGCAGTCGGTCCCGGAGCTGGTTTTCCCCGGCGGCGCCCTCATTGGCTGCTCGGCAGGGTTCGTGAACGTTCCGCGGATCAAGGGCACGCACACGGCGATGAAGTCGGGCATGCTTGCCGCGGAAGCGGCTTTCGAGGCGATCTCGGCCGATCGCGGCGGTGACAGGCTCGAATCCTACCCGAAGGCGCTTCGATCGAGCTGGATCGCGAAGGAGCTGAAGCTTGTCCGCAATTCGCAGCCCGCGGTCGCGCGCTGGGGCGGCTTCCTCGGCACTCTGTACGCGGGCATCGACATGTGGCTCGGCCAGCTGGGCCTGCCGCTGCCGTGGACCCTGCGCCACCGGCACGCGGACAATGAGACTCTGAAGCGCAAGACGCAGGTCAAACCAATTGATTATCCAAAGCCCGATGGTGTGATAAGCTTCGATCGGCTGTCGTCCGTGTACCTGTCGAACACGAACCACGAGGAGAACCAGCCGGTTCATCTGACGCTCAAGGATGCCGAAATACCCGTGGCCGTGAACCTGGCCGAGTTTGCCGGCCCGGAGCAGCGTTATTGCCCCGCCGGAGTGTATGAATTTGTCGAGGAGGGCGGACAGCCGCGACTGCAAATCAATGCCCAGAACTGCGTTCACTGCAAAACCTGCGACATCAAGGATCCCAGGCAGAACATCAACTGGGTGGTCCCTGAAGGCGGCGGAGGCCCGAATTACCCCAACATGTAAAATCCTGGCCACGGCATTCTCAGCGCTCCTGTGGGCGGGACCGGCGCTTGCCACAGTTCCCGCGTTCGCGGCGGACCCGGCGGCAGCCTATGTCGCGGCGAGGGCGGCCTCGATCAGCGG
>JBDZVP010000008.1:0-36683 GCA_040255765.1 Sphingomonadales bacterium
CCCGAAACGGGCGCCTGTGTCGGTGCTGCATAAGCAGCTTGTGCAGAAAGCAACGCTGCTGCCCCAGCAGCTAACGCATACCTGCGGATTGCCCAGGTCATCCGGAACTCCCCGTTCTTGCCAGAGCGGCGGCTTTTGCCACCAAAATGGATGAATGCAAAGCAGAATAATGAGGGGTTCACGATTTTTTTTAATGCCAGCTACAAAACGCGGCCTCTAACGCGCAATTGAATGATCGCCGGCCCGCGGCTCGGGGCCCGGCGCCTTGACTGATTTTGGCGAAATTACCGAATTCGTTATTGACGTTAAACCACGGTGATCATGGAAGAAACTCGAAGCAGGCGTTGGTTGGCTGGAATCGGCTCAATGAAATTGCCAAGCCTTTTCGAGAACATCCGATAGTCGCCAAGCGGACGCCGCGGCCCGATCGGAGGGGACTGGCAAAATAGCCACCGAGCGACCATTTTTCAGCGCTGATGACGAATGCCAGTTGGCCCACTACCACGATTCCGATCGAATCGGACCGGCATTCGCCCGAGTCCGAATCCCGGATTGAATGGACCGTTCCAAACCCATGATCGCTCGCAAGTTGTTTTTCCGCGATCCCACGCCGTCCGGCCCGAAGAGGCATCGGGCCTATGCCGTTGGCGACATCCACGGACGGATCGACCTCGTCGACCGGCTCCTGAAGGAAATAACCGGGGAGATCGAAGACCAGTCCCACTCGAAAGTGAGTATCATCTTCCTGGGTGACGTCATCGACCGGGGTCCAGCGTCGGCCGAGGTCGTCGAGCGCCTCCGGACTCTGAATATTCCTGGAGTCACAGCTCACTTCATCATGGGGAACCACGAGGAGGTGATGCTTCGGGTGATCGAGGGGGAAACCGACCTGCTACGCAACTGGTTGCGATTCGGCGGGACCGAGACCTTGCACAGTTACGGGATTGAGCCCCGGGCGTTGAAGAAGCTCTCCAGCGAAGAGCTCTCCGCTCGGCTGAAGGAGGCCATTCCCGATACTCACCGCAGGTTCGTGGCGAGTTTTTCGGACAGCATCGGCTTTGGCGATTACGTTTTCGTCCATGCGGGGATTCGTCCCGGGATCGATCTTGCCGAGCAGAACCAGGCCGACCTCCGCTGGATTCGAGAGCCGTTCCTCGAAGACACGACCGACCACGGCTTCGTCGTGGTCCACGGGCACACGATCACGAGCGAAGTGGAAGTTACTCCCAATCGAATTGCGATCGACACCGGCGCTTACAACACCGGCACCCTGACGGCCCTGGCAATCGACGGGAAGAGGAGATGGCTGATCCAGACCTCAGAAGAGGGTGTGCGGCGCGTCTCCATGGACTGACCCATGCGCTTTGACCGGAAACGTCCGACCGCTTTCCGCGAATTCCACAGATAGCTGCGCCCGGTAACGATACCTGTGTTGTTTCTGCAACATTGCATGCTACGGCAGAGGGAATGGATGCCCCCGCAGCCGAATCGGATTTGACTGCCTCGCGAAAGCCCAGCTGGCTGGAGCGCGAACGCGAGAGCGGCCGCTTTTATCGCTATGTCGCGATTGCCACGGCTGTGGTGCTCGTCGTCACGGCTTCGTTCAGCGTCTGGTTGCTGAAACGCCCCGCTGAACCGGGGACACTGCTTTCGCCGCCGTTGATTGCGGCGCTCCTGATCGCCAATCTCATTCCGGCCATCGTCTTGATGGTCCTTCTGTCTCGCCGGATCGCCGTTCGTCGGGCAGAAAGGGGAGGGGTCGGCAGCGGCGCCCTCCACACGCGTCTCGTCGCACTTTTCTCCGTGATCGCCGCGGTGCCGACGGTTCTTGTCGCCATCTTCGCTTCGCTGCTGTTCCAGAGCGGACTGGAGTTCTGGTTCTCGGACCGTGCGAAGGGGATGCTCGAAAATTCGGTCCAGGTGGCGACCGGAGCCTATCGGTACGGATTGGGACAAGTCGCCACTGAAGCCATCACCATGTCAGACAACATGGCCGAAGGGCTCCAGAAGGTCGGCCTCGACGACCCGCAGGTCGGTCCAGCGCTCGCTCAGCAAGTCTTTTACCGGTCATTGAATGAGGCCGCGATTCTGAACCTGGACCCGAATGGACAAGTGCAGACCTTGGCGATCGTCAACGGCTACGAGGGTATGATCAACCCGGCCCGCGTACGCGCAGCCGTCGGCCAACTCGCCCGAATGAAGCAACCTGCCGCGGTTGATGCTCGCACGCCCGACCGCCTCTCCGTCCTGACGCCGCTCGATTACGGAAATCACACCTATCTGTACGCTGCACGCTGGGTCGATCCCGAGCTGGGAAAGCAGGTCGTCCGTGCGCAGTACGTCCTCAAAGATTACAGAGACCTGCAGGCACGCTCTCGAACCAACCAGCTTCGATTCAACGCCGCGCTTCTTCTCGGTGCATTGATCATCGTCGCGCTCGCAATTCTCGCCGCGCTTCGCCTCGCCGATCGCCTTGTGCGCCCCGTGGGCCAGCTTGCGGCCGCTGCGGGCAGGATCGAGGAGGGCGACTTCACAGCCCGGGTTCCGGTCACGGAGACGGAAGACGAAATCGAGACTCTCGCCCACGCCTTCAACCGGATGACGGCACGGATCGAAGAGCAGACGGGGGCGCTTCGGTCAGCGAACTCGCAGCTCGAAACGCGCCGCGCGTTCATCGAGGCTGTGTTGTCGAGCGTCACTGCCGGTGTCGTCGCGGTGGATTCGGACAACAGGATAATGCTGATCAACCGTTCCGCGGAAACGCTTCTCCAACAGGGGGAGGAGGCGGTGGAAGGAACCCCGCTGACCGAACTCTCGAAGGAACTGGACGAGTTCATGCACGGCGATCAGCGCGAGGCGAATGTCGATGTCGATGCTGGCGGGAGCCGCAGGACGCTGGCGGTCAAACGGGTCCGGTACCAAGACGGCTCGGTCCTCACTTTCGACGACATCACCGACCAGCTGTCCGACCAGCGAAGCGCGGCCTGGTCGGACATCGCCCGCCGGATCGCTCACGAGATCAAGAACCCGCTGACCCCGATCCAGCTTGCCGCCGAGCGGCTCCAGCGCCGCTTCGGAGGGGAAGTCGAGTCGGACAAGGAGACGTTCGAAAGACTGACGGGGACGATCGTCAGGCAGGTCGGTGACTTGCGGCGGATGGTCGACGAATTTTCCAATTTCGCACGGATGCCGAAGCCGGTGTTCCGAAGCGAAAACGTTCACGAGATCGCGAGACACGCACTGTTCCTCCACGAGGTCGCTCATCCGGAAGTGAAGTTCAAAATGGATCCGCCGTCAGGGGAGTTTCGCTTGGTCTGCGATCGGCGGCAACTCGGTCAGGCCCTTACCAATGTTGTGAAGAACGGTGTGGAAGCCATTGAATCGCGCAAGGCCCGGGGTGAGCACCATCTTGGCGGGGATCGAGTGGAGTTACGGATTCGCCGTGATGACGAGCAACTCGTCATCGATATCACCGACACTGGAGTGGGGCTTCCGGAGGATCGTGAACGGCTGATGGAGCCGTATATGACGACGCGGGTGCGGGGCACCGGACTCGGGCTCGCGATCGTCAAGAAAATCGTCGAGGAACATTGCGGTGAAATCGCCTTCCTCGACCGGTCCGGCGGCGGCACGCATGTCCGGATGGCGTTCGATGTCGAAAAGCTGGCGGAGAGGGAGGGTCAGGCTCCGCTTGCGGAAGCGGAAGACAAGAAAGGTAATGATGAAACCGATGTTTAGGGAGCGTTGCTGATGGCCCTGGAAGTGCTGGTCGTCGATGATGAGGAAGATATTCGCGACCTGGTCAGCGGTGTTCTCGAGGATGAAGGCTACTCGGTCCGCTCGGCCGCGGACAGCACGGCTGCGCTCGACGCGATCAAGGACCGGCGCCCATCGCTGGTGCTCCTGGACGTCTGGCTTCAAGGCAGCCGTCTCGACGGGCTTCAGCTCCTTCAATATCTCAAGAAGCAGGATTCCACGCTTCCCGTCCTCATGATTTCCGGTCACGGCAATCTCGACACGGCAGTGGCGGCGGTTCGCGAGGGCGCCGTCGACTTCATCGAAAAACCCTTCGAAGCCGGGCACTTGCTCCATCTCGTTTCGCGGGCGACGGAGACCGACAGGCTCCGCCGCGAGAACGAAAGCCTTCGCCAGCAGGTGGTGCACGACGAAGTTCTGAGCGGCACGTCGGTCGCGATCAACACTGTCAGGGCCACCCTGAAGCGCGTTGCCCCGACCGGGAGCAGGGTGTTGCTCACCGGGCCCGCCGGAGTCGGCAAGGAAGTCGCGGCCCGGACCATCCACCAATGGAGCGCCCGTGCCAAGGGCCCCTTCGTGGTGGTCTCCGCTGCGATGATGACTCCGGAGCGGGTGGAAGAAGAATTGTTCGGCGTCGACAGCGACGACGGCAGCCGCCCCGGCCTTCTCGAGCAGGCGCACGGAGGCACTCTGTTCCTCGACGAGATCGCCGACATGCCGTCCACGACCCAGGCCAAGATCCTGCGCGTCCTCACCGACCAGAGCTATCATCGGGTCGGCGGCCAGCGTCCCGTCAAGGTCGACGTTCGCGTTCTCTCGGCCACCTCGCGAGACCTTGCGCAGGAGATCGCCGCGGGCCGGTTCAGGGAGGATCTCTTTTACCGCCTCAACGTCGTCCCGGTCCGGCTTCCGCCGCTTTGCGAGCGCCGTGAGGACATTCCCGAACTCGCCAACCATTTCCTGGCCCGCTTCGCTTCCGAGCGTCGGATTCCGACCCCGGTGCTATCGGACGAGGCGATGGCGGCGCTGCAGGCGCACGACTGGCCCGGTAACGTCCGCCAGCTTCGCAACATCATCGAGCGCACGATCATTCTCGCTCCCTGCGAAAGGGTGCAGCGGATCGAGGCCGACATGCTGCCTTCGGAAATCCTCGAGAGCCAGGGCTCGGCCGGCCTGTCGAGCCAGGCAATGATGATAATGGGCAGCCCGTTGCGGGAAGCGCGCGAGTCCTTCGAGCGCGAGTATCTCAAAATCCAGATCAGGCGCTTTTCCGGCAACATCTCGCGCACTGCCTCGTTCATCGGGATGGAGCGTTCCGCCCTTCACCGCAAGCTCAAGGCGTTGGGGATCGGCGAAAAGCGCGACGAGGAGTAGGTCCGTTAAAACAGTGCCGTCGGCCGCAAAGTCGTTAAGCCTGCAGGACCGGTTCCTGAACGGCGCCCGCAAGTCAAAGGCGGCGGTTACCATCTATCTGCTCAAAGGGGTGAAGCTCCAGGGGACGATCACCTGGTTCGACTCTTTTTCACTCCTCTTGAGGCGCGACCGGCACACCCAGCTCGTTTACAAGCATTCGATTTCGACCATCATGCCGGCAAGCCCCATCGAGCTGGAGGAGATCGCTCCGGTCGAGTCCACTCGAAAGGCCACGCTCCAGGACTCCTTCCTGTCCGCCGCAGCTCGCGAGCAGGAGAATATGACAGTTTTTCTCGTGAACGGCGTGATGCTCCAGGGGTCGGTGACGGTTTACGACCAGTTTTCGCTGCTGCTGGAACGGGCGGGGCAAGTGCAGCTCATCTACAAGCATGCAATTTCGACAATCCAGCCCGATAACCCGCTATCGCTGGGCGGCGAGAATGCGCAAGGCCAGGACCCCAAGTGACGGTCAGCATCACCAACGGCCCGGGCGCACTTGACGTCACCCGCGGCGAGCGAGCGCTCGTCGTTGGCATCGACCAGCAGGCAAGGGGGGACAGCCGCTCCTCGGAGGCGCGGCTCGACGAGGCTGTCGGACTTGCCCGCGCGATCGGCATCGATGTGGTCGCTCAGCGCACCTTCCGGCTTCGAGCGCCTCGGCCAGCGACTCTTCTCGGCAAGGGGCAAGTCGAAGAGGTCGGCGAAATGGCGAAGGCGGACGAAGCCGGGCTTCTCGTGGTCGACGCGGCTTTGACTCCAGTGCAGCAAAAATCGCTCGAAGAGCAGGTTGGGGCGAAAGTCATCGACAGGACCGGGCTGATCCTGGAGATTTTCGGCGAAAGGGCAGCGACGGCGGAAGGCCGGTTGCAGGTCGAGCTCGCGCATCTCGATTACCAGGCCGGGCGTCTGGTTCGAAGCTGGACCCACCTCGAGCGTCAGCGCGGCGGCTTCGGCTTCCTCGGCGGACCCGGAGAGACCCAGATCGAGGCAGACCGGCGGCTGATCCGCGACCGGATGGCCAGGATTCGCCGCGAGCTCGAGCAGGTGAAGCGGACCCGCGCTCTCCATCGCGACCGGCGCCAACGCGCTCCGTGGCCGGTCGTCGCTCTCGTGGGCTATACGAACGCGGGGAAATCGACGCTTTTCAATCGGATAACTGGCGGAGAGGTGCTCGCCGAGGACATGCTCTTCGCGACCCTCGATCCGACGATGCGAGAAGTGAAGCTTCCCGGGTTCGACAAGGCCATCCTGTCCGACACCGTCGGTTTTGTTTCTGACCTGCCGACCCAGTTGGTGGCCGCATTCCGGGCGACGTTAGAGGAGGTCGCCTCGGCGGATCTGCTGATTCACGTCCGTGACATGGCGCACCCCGACCGTGACGCTCAGAAGGAAGATGTGCTCGCCGTGCTTGCACAGCTAGCAGTGGGGCCGGAAGACGAGGGCGCTCCGCCGCAGATCGAAGCCTGGAACAAGATGGATTTGCTTGCACCCAACGAACGCACGGCGCTGGAGACAGAGGCCGGGCGCCGCGAAGATGTTGTCCCGATCTCGGCGCTCGACGGCTCTGGAGTCGACACTCTGCGCGAGCGCGTGGCCGAACGTCTCCACCGCGGTTCGCAACTCCATGAGATCGAGGTGCCGGCGAGTGATGGCGGCAAGATAGCGTGGCTGCATGCGCGCGGTGACGTCATCGGACAGGAAACACGCGACAGCCACGTGCACCTGCAAGTGCGACTGTCGCCGGAGAATTGGGCTCGTTTTCAGTCGCTATGAGCGGCCTTGGCCGAACGCCATAGCTCTTCCTTTTCGTCCAGGCTCAACTGATTGAAACCCGGCGCAGTCTCGATCATCCGAAACCGTTTCTCGAATTTGTTATTTGCTTGTCGAAGCGCCTCTTCCGGGTCGATCTTAAGATGCCGTGCCAGGTTTGCCAGCGCGAAGAGCAGGTCGCCAAGCTCCTCCTTTTGCCGATCTCGCTCCGTCTCGCGATCAAGTTCGCCGAGTTCTTCATCGACCTTCGCGCGCGGGCCTGTAGAGTCCGGCCAATCGAAGCCGGTTCGTGCGGCGCGCTTTTGAAGTTTCACCGCGCGGTCCAGAGCGGGAAGGGCGGCAGCAACGCCGTCCAGAGCGCTTTCCTGCCTCTTGTCCCGTCTCTCCGAAGCCTTGATGGCATCCCAGCCCGGGCTCTCCGCAGCACCGCCGAAGATGTGAGGGTGCCGCCGCTCGAGCTTGTCGCAGATACGGCCGATTACGTCATCGAGCGTGAAGTGTCCGAGTTCCTCCGCCATCTGCGCGTGAAAGACGACCTGGAGTTGGAGATCGCCAAGCTCATCCTCGAGCGAATCCATGTCGCCGCGGTCGATTGCATCCGCCACCTCATAGGCTTCCTCGATCGTGTACGGCGCGATCGTCGCGAAATTCTGCTGCAAGTCCCATTCGCATCCGCGCTTCGGATCGCGGAGGCGCCGCATGATCGCAACGAGACGGCCGAGATTGCTCATGAAAGGAGCCCATCCACCGTTCGCACCCTCCCATCCGTACGTCTGATAATATGTATTATGTAAAACGATGCAGACATCAGAAGTAGGCCCTCAGGAAAACGGCGATCGCGATCGCGACGAAAAAGATGGCGATCCAGGCGAGCGCCATCTTTACCGTCTCGCCTACGGGCAGCCGCCTCCCGATCAGCGACGAAGCGACGAACAGCGCCGCAACAATATAGAACACGACATAAGGCGCATTGCCGCTCACGGTTCGATCTCCAGTCCGTCAAAAGCCGGCGCGGCCCAGTCCGGCAGCTCCCGTGCAAGCGTCGCATAATCCATGCTGTTGTTCATGTGTGTCAGGTAGAGCTGGCCAACGCGCAATTCCTTCGCCCAGCTTAGCACCGCATCGAGATGTGCGTGCGTGGGATGCGGCTGCCGTCGAAGGCAATCGCAAATCAATACATCCGTGCCTTGATAAAGCGCCATCATGTCCTGGGACATTGCATTGAAATCGACGGCATAAACCGCAGAGCGGCCCGCCTCGTCGAAGCGCAATCCGAGCGAAATCACACTCCCATGCGGCTGGTCTACGAACTGGACGTGCGCGTTTCCGACCGCCAACTCTTTCTCCGCAATCCGCCCGTCGACCACCGGCGCGTAGAAACCGGAGCCGGCGAACGCATAGCCGAAACGGTGCCTCAGCGCTTCGAGTACATGGGCTCGAGCGTAAATCGGTACTGGTCCGTGGCGCTGCGCAATCGGGCGGAGCTCGTCGATGCCGTGGCAATGGTCGGCGTGATCGTGGGTAACCACGACAGCATCCACTCGTCCGATGCCGGCCGCCAGCAATTGTGATCGGATATCCGGCCCGCAATCGACAAGGAGCCGTTCTCCATCCGTTTCCAACAGCAAGCTGCAGCGCAAACGGCGGTTTCTCGGCTCATTTGGATCGCATTCGCCCCAGTCGGGTCCGATCCTGGGAACACCGGCCGACGTGCCGCAGCCGAGGATCGTCAGCTTCAGCTCGGCCTCGCCTTGCCGAACAAGCGGTAGAAATTGGCCGTGGTCGTTTCGGCCAGCGCGTCCGGCTCTTCGCCTCGGAGTTCCGCGACGAAGGCGGCCGTGTCGGCTACGAACGCAGGCTCGCACGGCTTTCCGCGATTCGGTACCGGCGCGAGGAACGGCGAATCCGTCTCTACCAGCATCTGGCCGGACGGAAGCCATTTGGCCGTGTCCTGCAGTTCCTGCGCGTTCTTGAAGGTCACGATCCCCGACAAGGATATGTAGAAACCAAGGTCGAGCCCCGTGCGGGCAAGATCGGCGCTTCCGGTAAAGCAGTGAAGCACCCCCGTGACCCCACCCTCTTTCACTGCCCGCTCGAGCATTTCGGCGGTGTCGGCCTCCGCCTCCCGGGTGTGAACGACCAGCGGCAGCCCCGCGTCACGCGCGGCATCGATATGGGCCTGGAATCGTTCGCGTTGCGCGGCCCGGTCCGATTTGTCGTAATAATAATCGAGCCCGCATTCGCCGATCGCGATCACACGCGGATGTGATGCAGCAGCGACCAACGCGCCCGAACCGAGATCCGGATGGGCATCCGCTTCGTGCGGATGGACGCCGACGGTCGCCCAGACGTCCGAATTGCGCTCTGCGACGGAAATGACGTCATTCCATTCGCTTTGGCGGGTCGAGATATTCAGGAACCCAGAAACGCCGCGGCCGCGGGCATTGGCGAGAATTTCTTCCTGCCGCTCAACCAGCCCTTCGTAATTCAGGTGGCAGTGGCTATCGACCAGCCTCACGCCGCCTCCCCCTCCTCTTCCGCAAGCTCAAGGCGAGGGAAAATCGGAGTCGGCTGGTCCAACCCCCCGCTCAGCCCGTCGTCTATCACCTTGATCAGCTTCTCGGCCGAGGCTGGGATTACCGGGAGCACCGCCGCGGCTAGCCTTCGGATCGCGGCCACGAGCGTTCCGAGCACGTCCGCCATGCGCTCAGGGTCGGTCTTGCGCAAAGCCCAGGGCGCTGCGGTATCGACATAGGCGTTGCAGGCGAAGACCGCGGTCATCCAGGCCTCAAGCCCGATCGAGAAGGCGAATTCGTCGAAACGACGGTTCAATTCCTCTATCGCCGAGTCCACCTTGGAGAGCAGGTCGCGGTCCTCTTCCGCTTTTCCAGGGGCGGGAATAACGCCTTCCAAATTCTTGTAAACCATGGATAATGTGCGCTGGGCAAGGTTTCCGAAGCTGTTTGCAAGCTCGGCATTCACCCGGTTGACGATCGCTTCGGCCGAGTAACTTCCGTCCTGGCCGAAAGAGACTTCGCGCATCAGGAAATAGCGTAACTGGTCGACCCCGAAGCGGTCGGCGAGCGCGAATGGGTCCACAACGTTTCCGATGCTCTTCGACATCTTCTCGCCGCGGCTGAGGAGGAAGCCGTGCCCGTAAACCTCTTTGGGAAGGGCGATTCCGGCCGACATCAGGAAAGCCGGCCAATAGACGGCGTGGAAGCGGACAACGTCCTTGCCGATCAGGTGTACGTCCGCGGGCCAGTATTTCCGCCACAGGTCGGTGTCGTCCGGATAGCCGAGGCCAGTGAGATAGTTGGTGAGCGCGTCGAGCCACACGTACATGACGTGCCCCTCGCTCCCCGGCGCCTTCACGCCCCAATCGAAGCTGGTTCGCGAGATCGACAGGTCCGAAAGCCCGCCGTCGACGAAGCGGACGATCTCATTTCGACGGCTTTCGGGGCGAATGAACCCGGGATTTGCCGCATAATGGTCGAGCAGCTTCTGCTGGTAAGCCGAGAGCCTGAAGAACCAGCTCTCCTCGACCGTCCATTCGACCGGCGTGCCTTGAGGCGAGAGCTTCTGCCCCCCTTCCCCGTAGCTCAGCTCGCCCTCATCGTAATAAGCCTCGTCGCGAACCGAATACCAGCCTTCGTATCGGCCAAGGTAGAGATCGCCGCGTTCCGCCATCGCTGTCCAGATCGCCTGGCTCGCACGGTGGTGAGCCGGTTCCGAAGTTCGGATAAAGCGATCGTAAGAGATCTCAAGAGTGTCGCACATCTTCTGGAAACAGGACGACATTCTGTCTGCGAATGCCTGTGGCTCGACGCCTTCCGCGCGTGCCGCCTGAGCCATCTTCAGCCCATGCTCGTCGGTCCCCGTCTGGAAGCGAACGTCGCGGCCCTGGCTGCGCTTGTGGCGAGCGATGACGTCGGCGCCGATCGCCTCATAAGCATGGCCGATGTGCGGCGGGCCGTTGGGATAACTGATCGCGGTGGTGATGTAGAAAGGGTCGGACACGAGGAGCGCCCTACCCTGCCCCTCGCGCCCCTTCAAGAAAGGCGCGGCTCGGCGACCGAGGCGAGTATCCCGCCGATCTGGAAGACAGTTGCTCCGGGGTCGAGCGACAGACGGGGGGCGATCGCTGTCAGCTCGCGCACTTTCTCATAAGCGTCGACCGCGCGTTCACGGCCGGGCTCTGCCAGCGTCCGCGCCTCGCGTGCGACCAGCGAGGGTAGCAGTTCCAGGAACGCCGAATAGCGATCGGCGGCGGCCTTGCGTGCAAGCTGGCCGGCAAGAGCTGAACGCCTGCTGTTGTCTGGGTCGCCTTGCCTGATGATCTCAAGCGCCTCATTTTCGAGCGGCCCGAGATCCAGGGCAGCAAATGCCTTCGCCCTCCCGACCGAACCGCCGGCGAGCGATACGAGCCGCTGCCGCTCCGCACCGGACATATCCGGAAACTGCTCCTCCAGAACTGACGTCATGGCGGCGTCGCCAAGCGCTTCGAATTGTAGCCTTCGACAACGCGAACGGATCGTGGGCAGAAGCCGCCCCGGAGCGTGGCTCACAAGGAAAAACAGGGTATTGGGGGGCGGCTCTTCGAGCATTTTCAGGAGCGCGTTGGACGCCTCCCTGTTCATCTCATCCATGCTGTCGATCACCGCCACGCGCCAAGGCGAGAGCGCGGATGTCATGCTCATGAACTCTCCGAGCTCGCGTACCTGCTTGACGCTGATATCGCGAGCGAGGCCTTCGCCCTTCTCGAGGCGCTCCAGCCACCGCAAGTCCGGATGGCTCCCGGCGGCAATCAGCTTTGCGATCGGATGATCGTCGGGAGTCTCGAGACCGTTCAATTCGATGGCCGGCCCTGCGGCCTCGGACAGCAGGCGCATCGCGGCCCGCTTCGCAAAATGCGCCTTTCCGACGCCGCGCGGACCCGCCAGCAGCCAGGCGTGGTGAAGCGCGCCCGAATTCCAGGCGTTGCGAAACTGCTCGACTGCTTTGTCATGCCCGGCGATCACGGAAGGATATCCTTGATTGCGCGGAGTACCCGCTCGGTCACCTCAGCCTTCGACCCGGTCGCTTCGACGATCTTTACCCGCTCCGGCTCCTCGGCGGCGATCATCCGGAACGCGAGATCCACCTTGCGGTGGAAGTCCTCGTCGCGGCCACCGATCCGGTCGGCCGAATCGCCGTCGCGAGCCGCTGCCCGCTCCTTCCCTTCCGCAAGCACCAGCACCAGCGTCCGGTCGGGAAAGAAACCGCCTGTCGCGAACTGGTGAAGATCACGCACCCGTTCGATCCCCAAGCCGCCGGCGCGGCCTTGATACGCAAAGGACGAATCGACAAAGCGGTCGCTTATCACCCAATCGCCGCGATCGAGAGCCGGCCGAATCGTCCTCTCGACGTGATCCGCGCGAGCGGCCGCGAACAGCAAAGCTTCGGCTTCGATCGGCCAGTCCCGCTCCTCCAGCAGCAGGCGCCGAATTGACTCGGCTCCCTCGCTTCCGCCGGGCTCGCGCGTTTCAACCACTGTCAGCCCCCGCTTCCGAAGAGCGGTTGCGAGCGCTCGAAGCTGGGTGGACTTTCCGACCCCCTCCCCGCCTTCGAGGCTGATGAAGCGCCCTCTTGCAGTCACGAAAGCCCGAGCAGCGACTTCAGTCCGATCCAGGCGCGTCCGAAGAATCCGGCCTCAGCCACATCTTCGCCGGCGATCAGCGGCACCACCTGAGGCGCTGTGTCCCCGGTTGTCACGACGAGCTGCGCGATCTCGTCACCCTTCTTGATTGGCGCCTTGATCGGGCCATCGTACTGGACCTTCACCTGCATCTTCTGGTTGATGCTGAGGCCGGAGGGGATCGTCGCCGCCAGGTCATGCGGAGCGACCAGCGGCACTTCACTGCTCGAACCCATCTGCACCCGCGCCTTGGCAACGACCGTATCCTTTTTGAACAGGGGTTTGGTGGTCCAGGCGTTGAAGCCCCACTCGATCAGGCGAGTCGATTCCTGGACACGCTGGTTCCAGCTCGTCATGCCGGCGAGCACTTCGATCAGGCGGCGCCCTTTCTGCTCCGCCGAGCCGGTGAAACCATAGCCCGCTTCCTCGGTATGCCCGGTCTTGAGCCCGTCAGCACCAGCGACCTTGCCGAGGATCGGGTTGCGATTGGCCTGGGTAATGTCCTGCCCCGACCCCAGCGTTTTGCCCCAGGTGAAGCTCGGCTGCGAATAGAACTTCTTGTAGAGCGCGTAATGATTCTCGATTTCGTACCGGGCCAGCTTCGCGAGGTCGCGCGCGGTCACATAAGTGACACCATTGTCGGGCCAGCCATTGGCGGTGCCGAAATGGCTGTTGGTCATGCCGATCTTTTTCGCCAGCATGTTCATCTGGTCGGTGAAAGCTGCCTCGGTCCCGGAAATGCACTCGGCCAACACCACCGATGCGTCATTCCCTGAAAGAGTCACGATCCCGTGAAGCAGGTTTTCGACGCTGACCTGCTCGTTGGGCGACAGGAACATCGTCGACCCCGCTTGCGGCCCGTGCCACTTCTGCCAGGTTTCCGGCCGAACGGTGCACATCTTGTCGAGCGAAAGCTTGCCGGAGTCGATCAGCTCGAACGCGACGTCTGACGTCATCATCTTCGCCATCGAGGCCGGCGGCATCCTAACGTCGGCGTTCTTGTCATAAAGAACGGCTCCCGACGACAGGTCGATCAGGAAAGCCACCTTGGCGGGCGTATCGAACTGCGGCGCCCGGGCTGGCGCGGCGCTGGCGACCAGGATTACGGCGGTCGTGGCGAAAACGAGTGCGCGCTTCATTGTAAGAGCTGGAATCCTTCCGGAGTGAGACGACGTCCTTGTCTACCGCGCGATTCCCATGCGCGCGAGGGGCCTTCACCCCAAAAACGCTTTCTCATCCGGCGGCGATGGCGTTGGCCAGGAGGCCGACCGAGAGCGCGTAGTAATTCGAGCAATTGTAATCGAGGATCGCGTAATAATTCTGGGTCAGAAGATAGCCAGGAGCATAAGCCCCCGGCGTTTCCATCAAGGTCGCCAGCTCGTTGTCGGGAAGGCCGCGGCTGGTGGGCACAACGCCCAGCGACCGCCACTCCGCGACCGTCAGCCAGCGGCTATGGCGCTTGAATACCGCCGGGCAGCGCGGCGATTGAACCTTCGACTGGATGGCTGCGCGGTTCAGGTTCGCCGGGACCGTAACGGGCACGCCCCAGGGGAGCCCGCGCTTCCAGCCGGCATCGCGGAGATAATTGGCGATGGAGGCAAACGCATCGTCTTCGCTGTTCCAGACGTCCGCATAGCCATCGCCGTCGCCGTCCTGCCTCAGACGCAACACCACCGACGGAAGGAACTGGGGATAGCCAGTCGCTCCAGCGTAGCTGCCCTTGAGCTGGTAGCGCCGGACTCCGATGTCCATCAGCTTCATCGTGGCGATGAACTCGTTCTCGAACAGCTCGCGCCGGCGCCCTTCGTAGGCGAGCGTCGCAAGGACGCTCAGGAGGTCGAACCCGCCCGTGATCGAGCCGTAGCTCGTTTCCTTGCCGTAGATCGCCATGATGACGCCCGGGTCGACGCCGTAGCGCGCCTGGATCCTGTAGAGGTTCGGCCAGTGCGACGAATAGCGTGCCTGCCCTCGCCTGATCAGCGAAGATGTGATGTGACGCTCGAGATAGCCTGAGAATGACGGCGGCGCGTCGTCGGCGCCTCTCGGGTTCGGCCGCTGGGCGCGATCGAGCTCGATCACCCGCGAGTTGAGCTCGAGCGTCGGTATGACCGCGTTGATCGTGGCCTCACGAATCCCCTGGCTGCGTGCCTTGCCGGCAAGATAGGCCTTGTACCGGTCGAACGGACTTTGCGCCTGCGCATAGGCTGGTTGGGATGCGGAGCTCTGCGCTTGCGCCATCTGCACAGGCGCCCTGGCCGGTGCGGCGATTCGAGCGGTCCTGCTATCGCGAGCATCGGCGGGCCCGAACGCGAGGGCCGCGAGGCTCGCAAGACTCCAGCCGATAGTCCACCGCAACGCCACTCTCCCTGCCCCGCTCATCCAAACAGACTAGGGGCCGCCGCCGTTCCCGGCCACAAGCACTGGTCGCACGGCTTGCACGGCCCGCCTTGACCAGCGATATCACCGCGCACCTTAAGGATGGGTGGCCGAGCGGTTTAAGGCACCGGTCTTGAAAACCGGCGACGTGCAAGCGTCCGTGGGTTCGAATCCCACCCCATCCGCCATTCGTCGAATAAAAGCGCTGTCCCGGAAACATTCAGCTTGCGTTCACGCTACAAATGTAGCACACGCTACAAATGTAGCGCGAACTTCAGGACTCCGAATAATCATGCTCAGCAAGCTCCCTCCTCGTGAACGCCAGATTGTCGATGTTCTTTACGAAGCCGGGCCACTGACCTCCGCGGAGGTCGGCGAACATCTCTCCGACCCCATCAGCGGGTCGGCAATCCGGGCGATGCTCAAGCGGCTGGAGGACAAGGGTTTCGTCGAGCGCGCCGACTCGGACCGAGGCTATCTTTACAGCCCGGTGGTGCCCGAAACCGCTGCGCGCAAGTCGGCGCTCAGCGAAATCGTCCGGGTCTTCTTCAACGGTTCTGCCGCGGGCGCTGCAAGCGCTCTGCTCGGAATGTCAGACAAGCTCAGCACCGATGAGCTCAGCGATCTCGAAGCGATGATCGCCAAGGCCCGCAAAGCCAAGGGAGCAAAGTGATGGAATGGTTCATCCCGCTTGCCGCGAAGTCCATCGTCATCGCCGGCGGAGCCTTGCTCCTGCTGAAGCTTCTCAAGGCGCGCTCCGCTGCCGACCGAAGCTGGATCGCACATTTGGCCCTGGCCGGCTTGCTGCTGCTTCCAATCGCAACCTTTGCGCTCCCGTCGTTCGATGTCGCGGGTCCGGAGTTCCTGGTCGGCAAGGCCGAAGTCGAATCCCCTGCTTCGGTCGTGCTGCCCGTAACCGCGGCAACTCCGCAGCCAACGATACAATCGGCTCCCGTGGCCGATGAGGCGGGCGCCGGGAGCGCGCCCGTCAACTGGTCCTTTTGGGGTTACGTCCTCCCTGCGGCTTTGCTCGTCCTGCTTACCTTGATCGCGCTCGTCAGGCTGTTCGTCCTTAAAGCGCGGGCGACGGTCCTGGTTGACGCGCCCTGGCTGACGGCCCTTGCCCGGGCGCAGCAGCGGATGGGGTTCAAGCACGGCACGGCCCTCCTCACCAGCAACGAGCTGCCTTCGCCGATCAGCTGGGGCGTGGTCCGTCCGGTGATCCTTCTCAATGCGGAAGCGGCCGAATCTCACGGCGAGGCTGAAGCGATCATCACCCATGAGCTTGCCCACGTTGCCCGGCTCGATTGGGCCAAGCTGCTTCTCTCGAGGGTCGCGGTGGCGCTGTTCTGGTTCAATCCGCTCGTCTGGCTGCTAGCCCGAGAGGCGCACCAACTGCGCGAGGAAGCGGCCGACGACGCCGTGCTGTCCACCGACATCGACGAGACCGAATATGCCCGGCTCCTGGTCGGTGTAGCCCGCCACGAGTGCCGCGGAATCCTGATCGGAGCGCATGGCGTCGCCCCGGCAAAGAATTCGCTTTCCCGCCGGGTGAAGCGCGTCCTCGACGGCGCCGCCAAGCGTGCCCCCGGCGGATGGCGCTGGGGCTCGGCAGCGGCCTTTTTCGCGGCCGGAATGGCCGTCCCCGTCGCCGCCCTCAACCTCGTCCCGGCGACCGCCGCAGTGCCCGACGTGGCCTCGAACGCAGCGCCAGTGGCGCCGCAAGCAATCTCCTCGCCGTCAGCTACGATCGCCGGTACTGCCGCCACGGCGGCTCCCCAGGCAGTCGCTACTGCCAGGGAGGTCATGAGCATGACCAATTCCAGCGGCGGTACGATTGTCACACACAGCGACGGCAAGCTCGTCATGAAGAGTTCGTCGGGCGGAGTCATCGAAGTCTATCCGGCGGATTCCAAGGGCCATCGCCGCACGGTCCTGACCGGCCCCGGCGGAAGCACCCTCGTCTATGCCGATGCCCGCGCTGTCCCCGGCCTTGCTGGCGCAATCGCGGGCTCGCCAACGTCCTCGAAGCAGAAGTCGGCGATCGACCGCGCGATCGAGCTCAAGGCCGTCGGAGTCACCCCCGAATATATCGAATCGATCCGCTCGGTCGCACCGCAGTTGAAGCTCGACCATGACGACATCGTCCAGCTCAAGGCGGTCGGCGTCACTCCGGCCTTCATCCAGGAACTGGCAAGGCTTGGCTATCGCAATCTCGACGCGGACGAGGTCACGGGCGCTTACGCGGTAGGCGTACGAGAGAATTACATCCGCGCGCTCGCGGCAGCGGGGTACGGCAGGATCTCGCTGGAGGACCTCACGCAGATGAAGGCGGTCGGAGTGACCGCGGCCGATGTCGAGCGTTTCCGCCGGGCCGGCTTCGATCACATCGACGTCGACAGGCTCGTCGAGATGAAGACGCTCGGAATCACACCTGAGGAGCTTCGCGCAAGCGAGCGATACGAACCGTGACCCGGCAGCGCTGACTGACCGGCTGAACTGAACCCAAGTCGCTGAATTTCAAGGCGCCCCGCTGGGGCGGACGGGCGAACTTTGCCCAAGTGAAGTGAAGAAGGAGAGGTGAAATGACCAGAATGTTGGCTTTCGTCGCCGCCATGCTGCTGACCGCAATTACGGTGTCATCCGCCTGCGTCGCTAACACCGCGGCCCCGCTTCAATTCACGATCGAGCCTGCGCACCACGCCGGAGAAATTTATGTCCGCTTGAAGCGCGACCGTATGGGACACTCGGAAAACAACTGGTCGACATCCTTCCGCCCTGCCGAGCTCGCGGGACTCGACGTCGCGGCGCTGAACAGCCCCGGCACACGGGAGATCCGCTTCGCGATCGTCCGGGATGCGGGGCGAATCGATTGCGCGGGCACTGGCGGCAACCAGATGGCGCGGGGCAGCTGCGGAGTCACTCCGGACGCCAGCTTCCTTCGCCTGCTTGAGGACAATCGTATAGGTCGCCCCACGGACGACCAGCTCTTCGCCATGGTCGCGGTCAACGTGCGCCGCGATCTCATTGCCGCCCTTGCCCAGTCCCGTTACCCGACACCGACCGTCGAGCAGCTGATCGAACTGAGCGCGGTCGACGTTACGCCAGCGTACATCCGGGCGCTTGCCGGCCAGGGTTATCGGCCTGCCTCGATCAACGGCCTGGTCGAGTTCGGCGCGCTGAAAATCACGCCGGAATTTATCGGCAGCTTCGCACGTGCCGGCTACGGCAACCTGAAGCCCGACGAGCTGGTCCAGCTTAAGGCGCTTGGAATCACGCCGGAATATATCGCCGGGTTCGACCGCATCGGTTACGGCCGCCTGCCCGTCGACACGCTTGTGCAGCTCAAGGCGATGGACATCACTCCGGACTATGTGCGGGCCATCGAACAGGGCGGCGCCCTGCCCTCGCCCAATCATCTCGTCCAGCTGAAGGCCGTCAGCGACGAAATTCGCAAGCGGTGAGGTCTTGCCTTACTGTAGTATTACACTAATACGGAAAAGTGGAGTAAAATCATGAGCCAGGTCAACAGGGGCCTCAAGACCGCACTGCTGGCTTCGGCCGCGTCTTTTCTCTGGGTCGGCGAAGCATATGCGCAGTCGACGGACCCGGCGGTAACTCCGCCTCCAGAGGCCAAGCCCGTTGGGAACAAGCGGGTCTATACCCCGGCTGACTTCGCCCGGTTCGCTCCCAAAACCGCGTACGACATGCTCGTCCAGGTTCCCGGCTTCACAATCCACAGCGCGGACGTGGAACGCGGACTGGGCCAGGCTTCGGAAAACGTGCTGATCAATGGTCAGCGCGTCGCCAACAAGTCCGGCGGCGCGATCGACCAGATGCAGAGGACTCCGGCGGGCAACGTCGACCGGATCGAGATCGTCGACGCCGCAAGCCTCGGGATCTCCGGCCTCACCGGGCAGGTCGCGAACATCATTCTCAAACAGGTTCAAAAGGCATCCGGTCAGTTCGAATATAATCCGAACTGGCGCGCGCATTACGCCAAGCCCGAGTTCCTTGCCGGCTCGCTCAGCTACACCGGCAAGACCGGCCCGTTCGATTACACTCTATCGATCAAGAACGACCCCGGCCGCGGAGCACTCGGTGGCCCGATCTACATTTACGACCGCGACGGAGTGCTCACCGAGAAGCGGATCGAGCGATACCATTCCGAATATGAGCAGGCGAGCATGAAGGCCAAGATCGGTTACGACGGTCCCGGCTCGTCGGTCGGCAATCTCACGCTCGGTTACACGCCATATTGGAACCCCGCGTTCCAGCAGGACCACCGCACGATCATCGCCACAGGCGAACAACGAGTGCGGACGATTACCACGCACCTCGACGGCTATTACGCCGATATCAACGGCGATTATGAATTCAGGCTCGGTCCGGGGCGGCTGAAGTTCATCGGGCTTCGGCATTGGGAGCATGAGCCTCTGACCCAGGACCTCATCTTCCGGTTCCCGACCACCGGCGCCGACGATACCGGCACCCGTTTCAGCCGTGACACGCATTTGGGCGAGACGATCGCGCGGGCCGAATATGGCTGGAAAAGCGGCGCGAACGATTGGCAGGTCACTGCCGAGCGAGCCTTCAATTCGCTCGACCAGAAGGGCAAGCTTTTCAGCCTCAACTCCGACGGCGAATTCGAAGAGATCCCCTTCCCCGACGGAACGGGGAAGGTAACGGAGGTGCGCTACGAAGGCGTCGCAACGCTAAGCCGCCCGCTCACCTCGAACCTCGACCTGCAAGTCGCGGCCGGCGGCGAGGTTTCCTGGCTCGACCGGGTCGACGATGATCAGCCCGCCCGCAAGTTCTTCCGCCCCAAGGGCAGCATCAACCTAGGATGGCGGCCGACGAAGGATTGGGACATCAGCCTCAAGCTGCGCCGCCGCGTAGGACAGATCAGCTTCTACGACTTCCTTTCCCAGCCCAAGCTCGCGCAGGATCGCGAGAATGCCGGCAACCCGGAGCTGGTGCCGCCGCAAAGCTGGGAGGTCGAAACCGAGTTCGCGCACGATCTTGGCCGCTGGGGCAAGACCCGCCTCAATCTTCATTACTACCGGGTACAGGACATCGTCGATTTCATCCCGATCGGGGTCGATGGAGAGGGCGTTGGCAATTTGCCGCGCGCCGACCGCCTCGGCTTTGAAAGCACCAGCACGCTGCTGCTCGATCCGATCGGCTGGAGGGGCGCCAAGCTCGACCTCAATTTCGGCCGCGAATGGACCTCGGTGAAGGATCCGCTAACGCTTGAAAAGCGCCCGATCAGCAACATCCGCAGCAAATGGTGGAGCGTCCAGGTTCGGCACGACATCCCCGGGACGCAGCTCGCCTGGAGCGCCTACGTCCAGTATAACTACTACACCCGGACGTTCCTGCTGACCGAGCTCGATCGCACCCTCGACATTCCTTACATCGCCGGCTTCTACGTCGAGGACAAAAACGTTTTCGGAACCACCGTCCGGTTCAGCGTCGACAATATCCTCGACGGAGTTCTCGACGGCCGTCACAAGGAATGGCGAACGGTCTACGAAGGCTATCGCGACCGCACTCCGCTCTCGTTTTTCGAGAAGCACAACGAGTTGGTGGGGCCGCTCTTCAACATCTCCATCCGTGGCAATTTCTGAGGCGCTCGCGGGGCACCGCCGTTCGCCAAATCGTCTGTCGGTTTGTCGAACGGGACTGGCTGCGACCGGCAAGTCCGAATACCGTCTTAGTCGAATAACACAGGGGTAATATCATGCGTACGACCGTCCTCAGTGCCTCTGTTGCCTTGAGCGCTCTCGCGGTGCCGCAAATTGCGATCGCCCAGACGCAGCCAGCCGAGCAGGCCGCGGCTTCGAAAGTACCTTCCTCCGGACGCGCGATCCAGTACGAAGCGAGCTTCTTCAAGCCATTCGCACCGAGAACGGCGCTGGACATCGCTCGCCAGGTCCCGGGCTTCAACATCGATTTCGGCAACAGCGACGTTCGCGGCTTTTCCGGCGCGGTCGGCAATATCGTCATCAACGGCGTACGCCCGAGTACCAAGTCCGAAGGCCTGGACACGTTGCTGTCCCGAATCCCGGCGAGCCGTGTCGTTCGGGTCGAAGTCGGACCTGGCGACCTCTACGGCGCCGATTATGCGAGCAAGGGCCAGGTCCTGAACATCGTCCTGTCGGCCGAAGCCGGATTTGACGGGGAGATCAGCGGCTCCGTCCACCGCGACTGGACAGGGCATCTTGCGCCCGACGGCACGGTCACCGCCCTCATCAAGCGCGGCCAGTCCAGCATCAACCTTTCGGCCGGAACCGGGATCAACGACTGGACCGAGGAAGGGACCGACGATGTCTACGACGCACCGACCGGCGATCTCCTCGAGCATCGCCGAAAGATCAACACCGTCCGCCAGCACAACCCATTCATCTCGGCAGGCTGGGCTCTGGAGCGTGGCGACAATGATTCGATCCACCTCAATGCCAGCTGGGCACCGAGCACCTTCAAACTTACCCAGACCAACCATGTCAGCCCGGCTGACGGGGACCCGGAGCGCGACGACTTCCTGATCCAGGATTACAAGACTCCGGTAATCGAACTCGGCGGCGACATTTCGCGTCCACTCGGCGCCGGCGCGGTGAAGTTCGTTGGCCTGACCACGCGCCGAAAGCGCAATAACTTCGATGCCAATTACAATCGGGGCGTGGGCGGTAGTCCGCTCGTCGGCGGCTTCGAGCAAACCGAACGATCGAAGCTGCAGGAGACGATCGGCCGGCTGAGCTATTCGCAGCCCAAATTGTTCGGCTTCAGCTTCGAAGCGGGCCTCGAAGTCGCCTACAACAAGCTCGACGACAATCTTGAGCTGTTCGAGATCGATGATACCGGCGCCAAGAGCCAGATCGATCTTCCAATCGACAATGCGACCGTCTCGGAGCTTCGCGGCGAGGGCTACATCAACGCGGGACGACCGCTTTCGAAGAACCTGCGGCTCGACCTCGGCCTCCGCTACGAAGCTTCGAAGCTAAAGGTCCGCGGCGACGCGATCGCTGATCGGACCCTGAAGTTCCTCAAACCCAGCGTGACCCTCGACTGGCGTCCGGGCAACGGCTGGCACACCCAGGCGAGCCTGCGGCGAACCGTTGCCCAGCTCAATTTCTACGACTTCATCAGCTCGGCCGATCTCGCTTCGGAGCGGGTCAACGGCGGCAACGCCGACCTTCAGCCGCAGCGGACCTGGGAAGCCCGCCTGCTTGCGGAACGGCCGATCCTGGGCGACGGCTTGGTCAAGATCGAGCTCGGCTACGACCTCGTCCAGCTGCTCCAGGACCGCATCCTGGTCTTTGACGAAAAGGGTAATGCATTCGACGCTCCGGGCAATATCGGCACCGGCAAGCGTCAGTTCGTCGACATCAACATCGACGCGCCATTGTCGAAGTTGGGCCTCGCCGGGGTGCGCTGGAAGGCCGAAGTGACTCTCAACCGGACCAGGGTCGAGGATCCGATCTGGCACACGCAGCGCCGCTGGACCGACAACAACGCCAACTGGCCGTGGTTTACCTGGTACACCGAAGTCCGGCGCGACGCGGGCCCCTGGTCCTATGGCGTCTCCGTCTCCGACCGCGACAAATTCTTCCTGTTCCGAACGGATGAGATTTACAGCAACTGGAACGGCGGCCCGTACGGCCAGGCATTCGTCGAATACCGGCCCGATTCTCGGACCACGATTCGCCTCGATGCCGACAATATCTTCGACACCAATGCGAACGCCCACCGGGTTCTTTTCAGGCCCAATCGGACGATCATAAATCCGACCTTCATCGAGGATCGCGAGCGCAATATCCACACCGCCTTCACGCTGACCCTGAAACGGAGCTTCGGAAGCGGGGGCAAGAAGAGCTAGCCGCGGGCGGTGCCCTCTTCCGATTTCCAGACCTGCTGATAGGCCTTCCCATCGCAGGGCGTCACGTCGAGCGTCGCCGTGGTCCCGGAGCGGCCACCTCCGCCAACCCTCACGGTGGCAACCGTAACCGCGCCCGAGCTCGGGAGTCTGATCGAGCCGCGATTGACGGAGCGGTTGCCGCCGTCATTCCCTGTTACAGACAGCTCGTAGGTTGCGGTACAGGTGGCGGTGCTTTCGGCAATGACCCGGATGATATTGGCGACGCCGTCCGCCTGAACGTCGAGCCGGACTGGCTGTTGTACTGTTCCACTCTCGGTCATTGCGCTCACCATTGCAGCCATTGCGACGAAGCCAAACAGGCCTGCCATCTCGCTCCTCCTTCGCCCGCGTTTATTGCGGGGGCTGGACGCCGAGCACGGTTACGATCGCCTGGATCGCTGCCTCGGTCTGCGCGTCCTTCTCGGGCTTTTTCGGTTCATCCGGACGGTTCTGGGTGAGTGCCACCGAAGCCACGCCCATCGCCTCGATCGAGTTGGGGTCGCCGGTATCGGCGAGCCGTCTTGTAACCGTCGAAAGGTTGCTTTCACGAGCGAGCAATTGCTGGTCGATCAGGAGCTTCTGCTCGGGTGAAAGCTCGGTCGGGCTCGGACGAGTAAATTCGGCCGACCGGGTTTCGATCACGTGCCTGCACTCGGGCAGCTTGCTGTCCTTTGGATTGGCCGCGTCGCAACGATCCTTTCCTTCGACCGGAGCGATGGCCGCGGTGCGACCTTGTTCCGGAGTGGAAAGCGGCTCCGGCGCCTGGGCGTTGCGAGGCTCCGAGGAAACCTGTGAAGTCCGCTCGTCCGATTGCTCGACGGACGTAAGCTGCCGCTGATGCGGCTTACTTTCCTCATTGCCGGACAGCTGCGGCGGCAATTCGCTTGGCTTCTGCTCGATTTGCGCAGGCGACGTATCGGTTTCTGCGTCGCTGGCAATCTGCGGTATCGCCGTCACGTCCTGCGCTTGCGCACCCGCGACGGGAGCGAAGGCGAGCGAAAGGACGAGAAGCGGCGCCCGCATCAGTGGCCGCCGTTGGTCTGCGTTATCATCAATTGGCCGCCGGTGGCGGAGCCGCCGGTCTGGGTCACCTGCAGGTCGGAAAGATTGTTCCCGTCCTGGGTCCATGTCAGACGATTCCCTTCGCCGATCTGTACAGCCGTCATCCCGTTATTGTTCCCGTCCTGCGTCAGGAGCGCAAGGTTGTCGCTGCCGTCCTGGTACAGTTCCATGTCGTTCCTGTTGCCGGTCTGCGTCATTTGCGCACCGCTGAAGATCGCGCCGGTCGAATTCTGGCTGCTCCACATCCAGTTATTGTTCCCGTCCTGCATCGCGTAAAGGACGTTCTGGCCGCTACCGGACTGCTGGACCCGGGCGAAGTTCCCGGTGCCGCTTTGTGAAGCCTCCGCGTACGCGGTGCCGGCTCCGGTCTGGGCGACGTCGGCGTCGTTGGAATCGCCATTCTGGGTGATCTTCGCATAGGCGTTCGCCGCAGTCTGCACGGCGTCGGCATCGTTGGAATCGCCGATCTGCGAAATATAGACGCCGCGATCGCTGACATCCGGCATCGTGAGGTCGATCGGCGGGATATTGTCGTCGATTAGGGTCGTGCCGTGGTCGACATTGCCCTGGTCGCCTAGGTTGCCATTGTTTCCGTAGCAGGGATTGCCGTTGTTCTTCGAACACGGAGCGCCGGGAGGAGTGCTGTTTGTGTCGGCTTCCGCTGGCGCGGCGCTCATCACGAGCAATGCCCCGAAAAGCGGTCCGATCAACTTTCTCACGGTCGTTCTCCTGTTTCGGTGCGGTCCGGAACCGCCCGCCTCTGGCACTCAGCCGGCGGCTCCGCGCCAAATCCGGCGGCCGATGCCGGCCGCCGGGTCAGATCACTCTCAGATTCCGCCTTGAGTGACATTGGCGGTGTTGCCGCTGCCGCTCTGGGTGATGTTGGAGAGGTTGCCGTCGCTCGACTGCAGGACGTTGGCGTTGTTGGCCGTTCCGGTCTGCCACACGTTCGAGGTGTTGCCGTTACCCGTCTGGTCAATGTCGGCCATGTTATCAACACCGCCTTGGTCGACCATCGACAGGTTGTCGTCGCCCGACTGGAAGACGTCGACCATGTTGGTCAGCGCGAACGCGGTCGAGCTGCCCGACTGTGTGATCGTCGACGTGTTATCGTTCCCGATCTGGTGGACGCCCTGAGCCGCGGCGATGTTGTTGTCGCCGCTGTTCGGAACTTCCGAGGTCGAGAGGTTGGTCAGGCTGCCCGTCTGAGTGAAGGTCGAGTGGTTGCCCGAACCGGCCTGCTCGACGAACGCGGCATTGCCGTTACCCGACTGGGCGACAGTCGAGTGGTTGTCGCTGCCAGCCTGCTGGATGAAGGCGAAGTTCGAGCTGCCGCTGGTGTTCACAACGGACTCGAGGGCGTCGCCGACCTGCTGAACGTTGACGTACGACGTCGCGTTCGGGTCGTTCAGCACAGCCTCGCCGAGCTCAGTCCCGGTGTAGGCAACGCTGCCCGAACCCGAGTTCTGGTTGACCGTCGACGCGTTGCCGGTGCCGTCCTGCGTCACCCGCGCAGCGTTGTTGGTCGCCAGCTGCGTGACCGACGAACCGTTGCCGCTTCCGCTCTGGTCCACGATCGCGTCATTGTTGGTGGCGCGCTGGTCGACCGTCGAGCTGTTGAAGCCGCTCTGGTTAACAATGGCCGTTCCGCTGGTCCCGCTCTGCAGGACCGTCGAACCGTTGGAGCCGGTCTGGATGACGTCGGCATAGTTCGAGTTGCCAGACTGCTGGACGTTGGAACCGTTGCCGCCGCCGGCCTGATCGACGAGCGCAGTGTTGCTTCCGCCGGTCTGGTTGACGATGCTCGAGCCACCAAGGCCATGCTGCGTCACCGTCGCGGTGTTGCTGCCGAGGGTTCCGGCCTGGGTAACGATCGAATCGTTGCCCCACGAGCCGTCGCCCGCGACGAGCGCGGGATCGCCCTGCGAAACGGTGGCGATATTTCCGTCGCTGCTCTGCGACACCGACGAGGACTGCCAGTCGTCCACCTGGGTGACGTCGGCGGTGTTGTTGTTACCGGCCTGGTTGACGTCAGACTGGGTCTGGACCGCGATCGTGGCGGTGTTCTGGTTGACGGTGGCATGGTTGCCCGAGCCAGCCTGCTCGACCGTCGACAGGTTGATCGGATCGCTTCCGCTGCCGTCATCCGACTGCGTGACGGTGGCGTCGTTATCGTCGCCCGTCTGTGTGATCGTCGAGGTGGCCCCGCTGACCGATCCATCCTGGTTGACGGTCGCGGTGTTGCTGTCCCCGTCGACGCCCTGGGTGACGGTCGAATCTGAATTCGAGCCGGCCTGGCTGATCGTCGCCGTGGAGTTGCTCCCCGCCTGGGTGACGGTGGACTGGTTGTTGCCGGCCAGCGCCGGAGACGCTGCGAGCAGCGCCAGCGCCGAAACGGTCGTGTAGATGGTACGCTTCATCATACTTCCCCTTCATTAAACGAGAAAGCCGGCGGCCCTTTCGAACCGCCGGCTGTGAAATGTCAGATGCCGCCGCCCTGAGTGACGTAGGCCGCATTGGCCGTGCCGCTCTGGGTCACGGTGGACACATTACCGTTGCTGAACTGGTTGACAGTCGCTTGGTTCAGCCCGCCGTCCTGGGTGATCGTCGAGATATTGTCGTCGCCGGACTGAACGAGATCGACCTGGTTGTCGGTCCCGCCCTGGTTGACGAGCGAATTGTTACGATCGCCGGACTGCAGCGAGTTCACGCTGTTTCCCGGACCGAAGACAACCGTTCCGTTCCCGCTCTGGTTGACCACGGAAATGTTGTCGTCGCCCGACTGAGTGATCCCGGAGAAGTCGAAATTGGTGACGTTTCCGGTTTGGTTCAGGGTCGAAGCGTTGCCGTTTCCAGTCTGGGTGACGTGACCGTAAGTCGCATTGCCCGACTGCAAGACCGTCGACGTGTTGTTCGACGCAATCTGCGAAACGAACGCGAAGTTCGACGAGCCGCTCTGCGTTACACCGGAATCATTGTCGTCGCCGATCTGGTCGACCTCGACATAGGCGCTATTGGTTGTGCCGTAAGTCAAACCACCGGTGACCCCGCCGCCGACCGACGACTGGTTGACTGTCGAGCCGTTGCCGATGCCGTCCTGGTTGACGTGAGCAATTCCGCCAACTGCGGACTGGGTAACGCTGGAACTGTTGAAGCTGCCGGACTGGCCAACGATCGCGGAATTGGCATCCCCGCTCTGTTCAACGTCGGACCCGTTGAACTCGCCGCCGCTCTGGCTGACCGAAGCGTCGTTCGAGCCACCCGTCTGGTTGACGGTGCTGGTTCCGTAAATTCCGGTCTGGCTGACCGTCGCCTGATTGGCACCGGTCCCACCCTGCGTGACCGACGAGTTGTTCCCGTAAGTCGTGCCGTTGGCCGTTCCTTCGGGAGCGGTGTTGTCGCCCTGCGAAACGGTCGCGATGTTGTTATCCGACGTCTGCAGGATCCCGGAATGCTGATCGTCGTCCTGCTGGGTCAGGGTGGCGCTGTTAGCGTTGCCCTGCTGGTCGATCGTCGACGTATTCTTCGTGCCCGGAGCGCTTCCGAACGAAGTCTTCTGGGTCTGGGTGACAGTCGCGCTGTTGTTGTCGCCGGATTGCGAAACCGACGAACTCTGGGTCGGATCGAAGCCGGTCCCGTCGTCGGCCTGGGTGACTGTCGCATGGTTGTCATCGCCAACCTGGTCGATGCTGGAATCGCTTCCAGTGGCACCCGACTGGTTGACGGTCGCAACGTCGAGGTCGCCGCTCTGGCCAACCGTGGAACCGGAGTTGGAACCGGTCTGGTTGACCGTTGCGATCCCGTTGGTCCCGGATTGGGTGACGGTAGAATTGTTGGTTCCGGCGAACGCTGGCGCTGCCGTAAGGAGCGCGAGGGCCGACACGGTGGTGTAGAATGCCCGTTTCATGGTTGTCATTCCTTTCCTCAGGAGTGATAACCATGCCGCCCCTCTCGCGAGGGGTGACATGGAGGTTACCGCCTACTTGTCGCGCGCATCGGAGCTGCAACTCCGGTGCGCGCATTCGTTTGAGCAACCAGTGGAGCTGCAACTCCATCGGCACCCGCCTGGATATTGGTTCGCCGTCGAGGCCCAGGCCTCCCCGCCGGCTCTTTCATTCGAAGCGGCGGTGGGGGCCGCTCCGAAACTCGTCAGTTCAGCGGCCGGAGCCGCGCCCGCCCGCGTCGCCATTGCGCGCGGATTTATCGTTGTCCTTCTTGTCCTTCTTCGCCTGCTTGATGCGCGGCGCCATTTCCCCAGAGCGCTCCATCGCCTCCTCAACCTGCTTGGCCGAGAAGACTCCGTCGCGTTCCTGCGTGTAGCGCCACAGGAGCGGCCAGCCCGCCTTGGGGTCGGCGAAATTCCACAGGTGAAGCTCTACACCCTCCATCACCAGCCCGTAGACCGCCTTCTCGATCGCCTGCTGGAGAGCGAGATGGTCGGGTTCGTTGGTCGTGATCCCGGCCTCCGCCTCGAGCAATTCCTTGAACGCGACGAACTTGAATGCGTTGGCGCTGATCGCTTTCGAGGCGATCGTCTTCGAGGCGGTAACGGTGGTCAGCACCTCGCCGGTCCGGACCGATACCGCCCGAAGATAGACGGTTACCGTGTCCTGGCGATACTCAGTGTGCCCGCCGATCCCGAGGAAGGCCGCGCCGGCACCGCCCGTCACGGTGTTGGTGTCGTAGCTGATCACTCCGCCCTCGAGCAGGACGCCCGCGAAGAGCAATGCCGGCAGCGCCTGCGGGTTGACACCTTTCTCCCCGAGATATCGTTCACGCATCTCGCGGATGATCTGCCGTTCGCTGAGCAGGTCCTTGAGCTGGCCGCGCTCGACAATCGTGAACCATTTGCGGTTGCCCGCGTCCTGAAGCGCCTTGATGAGGATCGCTGCCGCGCCCTGCGTCACTGCGCGCGAAAGGGTCTGGCCGGTATCGCTCTGCCTGAACTGCCCGGTCTGGTCGGAGAAATCGTATACCGCGACCGCGACCGGGCGTTGCGGCGCTGGAATCGCCTGCAGGAGCTGCTGGGTCTGGGTCTTGTGCGGGATGAAGGCCAGCGACGTCGTCTCTGGAATCGTTGCGCGTCCGTCTTCGATTAGGCTGGTGCATCCGGACAACAGCGACAAAGCGGCGAGAGCGGCGAGTTTCTTCATGATTTCCGTCAGCCGCCGATGTCGATGATTGTCGGGATCGAGATCGTGGTGACTTCACCCGTATCGTTGTTCGTGATGTTCAACGTCACCTGGTCGAGCTCGCGGACCCACTCGATAGTCTGGCCGCCGAAATCGACCGTCCCGTGATCCTGCGCATTCTCGCCGAAAATCGCATCGACGATTTGCGAAGAAAGCGCCGAAAGCAGGCGTGACTGCAACTGGCGGGCAAAGATGTCGGCTTGCGAGCTGTTGCTCGTCGAGCTTGGGTCCTTGAACTTGTTCTGGGCGTTCGCGATTCCAAGCAAGTGCGAGGAATTGAACGGATTTCCGCCGAACGATGGGTTGATGGGCGTATAGACGAGCTCGCCTGCAAGTGCCGGTGAACAGAAGGCAACACTCAACCCTGCCGCAAAAGCGGCATGCCTTAGACGCATGGAAGTTTCCCCCTTCTCCGAGTCGCCCCGGGTCTAGGTCCTGTGGATACCAGTTAACTTTCGGTAAGAGCAAGCTGGTTTACCAAATATTGTTAACAATCATTGAAGGTTAGTGTCCCGATGTGGGATTCCGCGAAAGGCGCCGGGGTGCGGAAATTTGCAGATTACCGCCGGACTTCGGGGGGGTGGCGCGATTCCGCGCCGGGCGGTAAGAGCCGCGCGATTTCTCGAAAATGGAGACGAAAAGACGTGGCCGAGCCTGCCATCCTGCCGTTCGACTGGGCGGATCCGTTCGATCTGGACAGCCAGTTGACCGACGAAGAGCGACTCGTTCGCGACACAGCCGAGGCTTACGCGCAGGAGAAGCTGCAGCCGCGGGTCACCGAGGCCTATCTCAACGAGAGCTTCGACCGCTCGATCCTGAGCGAGATGGGCGAGCTCGGGCTCCTCGGAGCAACGGTCCCCAACGAATATGGCGGCGCCGGGGTCGGTTACGTCAGCTACGGCCTGATTGCCCGGGCAGTCGAGCGCGTCGACAGCGGCTACCGCTCGGCCATGTCGGTGCAGTCGAGCCTGGTGATGCACCCCATCAATGCCTACGGCTCTGAGGAGCAAAGGCAGAAATATCTGCCGAAGCTCGCGACCGGTGAAATGATCGGCTGCTTCGGTCTTACCGAGCCCGATTCAGGCTCCGACCCCGGAAGCATGCGGACCCGGGCGACCAAGACCGACGGCGGCTACGTCCTCACCGGCAACAAGATGTGGATCACCAATTCGCCGATCGCCGACGTTTTCGTCGTCTGGGCCAAATCAGAGTCGCATGGCGGGAAGATCCGCGGCTTCGTTCTCGAGAAAGGCGCCAAGGGGCTGTCCGCTCCGAAGATCAAGGAAAAGCTGTCGCTCCGCGCCTCGATCACCGGCGAGATCGTCATGGACAATGTCGAGGTCGGCGAAGACGCCCTCCTCCCCAATGTGGAGGGTCTCAAGGGACCGTTCGGATGCCTCAATCGCGCCCGCTATGGGATCGGTTGGGGCGCGCTTGGCGCCGCGGAATTCTGCTACGCCGCAGCGCGCCAGTACACGCTCGACCGCAAGCAGTTCGGACGGCCGCTCGCCTCCAATCAGCTGGTTCAGCTCAAGCTCGCCAACATGGTCACCGAGATTACCCTGGGGCTTCAGGCTGCACTCCGCGTCGGCCGCCGGATCGATTCGGGCGAAATGGTGCCGGAGGCGATCAGCCTTCTGAAGCGCAACAATTGCGGCAAGGCGCTCGATATCGCCCGAATGTCGCGCGACATGCACGGCGGTAACGGCATCTCAGCCGAGTTCCAGGTGATGCGCCACGCCGCCAACCTCGAAACGGTCAACACCTACGAAGGCACGCACGACGTCCACGCGCTGATCCTCGGCCGAGCGATCACCGGCATTTCCGCCTTCTAGCGGTCCGCGCACTTTGTGCCTAAGCTGCCCCGCGGCAAACCGGGGGGTTTTCACATGATTGGCTGGATCGTTCTTGGGATCGTCGTCCTGCTGCTTCTCTATGCGGTGGGTATTTACAATCGGCTGGTTCGGCTCAGGGCGCTGGTGAAGGAAGCGTTCAGCGGAATCACGGTCCAGCTTCGCCGCCGCGCCGACCTGATCCCTAACCTCGTCGAGACCGTGCAAGGCTATGCAACCCACGAACGCGAAGTGTTCGAGGAAGTCACTGCCCGCCGCGCCGAGGCGACCAGCGCCGGGAACGTGCAGGCAACTGCGCAGGCCGACGCCGCGATGACGGGCCTTCTCGGCCGCCTGATGGCCGTTGCGGAAAGCTATCCGGACTTGAAAGCCAACCAGAACTTCCTCCAGCTCCAGGACCAGTTGGCCAACATCGAGACCGAGCTGCAGAGCGCCCGGCGCTATTACAACGCGACCGTCCGCGACTTGAATTCGACGATCCAGAGCTTCCCGCCGGTGTTGATCGCGCGTCCCGCCGGTTTCTCGGAGGAACCCTCCTACGAGGATGACGACAAGAGCATCCAGACCGCACCGAAGGTAGCGTTTCCGCGCTCGGCGGCCTGAGCATGCGGTATTTCATGCTGGCATTGGCGGCGCTCGCCGCCGCGGCCTCGCCTGCTGCAGCGGAAGAACGGATCACCAGCTACGTCAGCGATGTCGCGATCCAGCCGGACTCCGCGCTGGAAGTCACCGAGACGATCGACGTTCGCTCCGAAGGCAACCAGATCCGTCACGGCATCTACCGCGATTTTCCCACGCTCTATTCTGGCCGGAGCGGCGCCCGGGTTCGGGTCGGGTTCACGTTCAAAGGCGCGGAGCTGGACGGGCAGCCCGCGCCGGCAAAAGTGGAACCGCTCTCGAACGGCGTTCGAATGAAGATCGGCAGCGCGGACACGGAGCTTGCGCCCGGCAATCACCGCTTCGTCATCCACTACCGCACCACTCGCCAGGTCGGCCGCTTCGCCGATTACGACGAGCTTTACTGGAATGTGACCGGCAACGGCTGGGCCTTCCCGATCGAAGTCGCCGAGGCGACGATCCGCCTGCCCTCTCCGGCCGAATTCAGCCGGCCCTCCGCTTATACCGGCAGCGAGGGTTCGACCGAGCACGATGCGCAGGTGATTTCGCAAGCGCCGGGACAGATCACCTTCCGGACGACATGGCCCCTGGCGCCTTATGAAGGGCTAACAATCGCCGCTGCGTTTCCGAAGGGCGTCGTCGGCAATGCAGACGACGCCACAAAGCTCGGTTGGTGGCTTAGCGATTTCGGGCCGCCTTTCGCCGGTCTCCTCGGCCTGCTGGCGGTGCTCGCCTTCTACTTCGTCGCCTGGCACCGCGTGGGTCGCGATCCCAAGGCGGGGACCGTCGTCCCGCTGTTCAGCCCGCCCGACAATCTCAGCCCCGCCGGAATGCGCTATATTCGCGAAATGGACGCGGACAACCGCGCCTTTGCCGCGGCTCTCGTCGACATGGGCGTTCGCGGCCACGTCAAGATCGAGGAAACCGACGGCGGCTGGCTCTCGAGTGATACCCGCACGATAGAGCGGCTCGACAGCCAAGCTCCGCTTCCCGACGATGAGCAGGCGGCACTCAGCCAGCTTCTCGCGCCTGGCGATACGATCGTCATGAAGCAGGAGAACTGGGAGAAATTCTCCGATGCGAAGAGTGCGTTGGAGGGCGCTCTTAGGGCCAAATACGAAGGCAAGCTGTTCAAGCGAAATTATGGTTGGGCGGCAGCGGGGTTAGTCATATTCTTCGCGGCCCTCTGGTTCGCTGCGGCCGCAATCGCGCTCGCCAGCGGCTTTGCGACCTGGCTCACGATCGGAGTCGCGGCTGGCGCCGCTCTCGCGGCCGCCCTGTTCATGCTCGCTCAGCGGCAGGGAGGCTCCGGCGGAAGTTGCATTCTCCACTCGCTGGCGTTCCTGTTCGGCTTTGCAGCGCTGGCGCTCGGGGCGCCTTTGTTTATCCAGGCGCTGGCGACCGGATGGTGGTTCCCGCTGCTGCTCCCAGCGCTGAGCCTGCCGATCGTGATCTCCGCTTTCTTCTGGATTTCCGCGCCAACGGTCGAGGGACGCAAGGTCCTGGACCATATCGCCGGGTTCAAACACTATCTCTCCATTGCCGAGGGCGAACGGCTCGACCGCATGACTCCACCGAAGGACACGCCGGAAATCTTTGAGAAATATCTCCCTTACGCAATCGCGCTCGGCGTCGAGAATCGTTGGGCGGACCGCTTCGCGCCGGTGCTTGCCGCCGCCGCAGCCCAGGGCCAGCAGGGCTTCGCCTGGTATTCGGGGTCCAGCAGCCCCTGGAGCAACCCTGACGGTTTCGTGGGAAGCGTCGGCTCCTCGCTCGCAAGCAGTGTCAGCTCCGCCTCCAGCGCTCCCGGATCGAGCAGCGGCTCGGGTGGCGGCGGCTCGTCAGGAGGCGGCGGCGGAGGTGGCGGAGGTGGCGGCTGGTGACCTGCCTTCCCGCCGGAAAAATGCAATTGGCTCATCGCGATAAGTAGCGTCTTTGAGACGCTCGAATCCCAATCGTTCCGCGAGCTTCATGGACGCTACATTCTCGAGGGAGATGATCGCGGGATAGGAATGCGCGCCGAGCATCTCGTCCGCCCACAGCAGCGCTCGGGCGCAAGCCTCGAACGCAATCCCCTGCCCGTGCACCGAGCGGTCGAAGATCCAGCCCATTTCGGGCTCGCCGCGGATCGACGGCTGCATGTCGCGCTGGAACTCGAAGAAACCGCAATGGCCGACCATCCGCCCATCGGCCTTCAGTTCGACCGCCCAAGGACCGATGCCGACGAGCTGCCACGAGCCTACGCCCGAGCATAGCCGCCTCCAGCTGTCCTCGCGGCTCATCGGCTTGCCGCCGATAAAGCGCATGACTTCAGGATCGCCGAGAGTCGCCGCGTGGGCGTCGAGATCGGCGGCGCGGAATTCGCGGAGAATCAGCCGCTCGGTCTCCAGCCGGGGGGCGCTGCGCGGAACGTTCGCCGGGGCCACGTAAAGCGCCGGCGACGCCGTCATCGCAGCTTACTTCTTGCCGAGGTTCAGGCCGCCGAAACGCTTGTTGAAGCGCGCAACCTGGCCGCCGGTGTCGAGCAGCTTCTGGTTGCCGCCGGTCCAGGCCGGGTGCGATTTGGGATCGACGTCCAAATGGAGCGTGTCGCCTTCCTTGCCCCAGGTCGAGCGAGTCTGGAACTTGGTGCCGTCGGTCATTTCGACGTTGATCATATGGTAATCGGGGTGAGTACCGGATTTCATTTCAATTTCCTTGGATTTGGCTGGTTTCCGACCAGCCCAGGATCGTCGCGGCCCCCTATATGGGATCGGCTCAGGATGCAACCAACCGGTGCTGCCGGATCGCAGGAACCATGCGCTCGAACAGCGCAAACCCGCCGAACAGCATGGCCGTAAAGAGCAAGTCCCCCGCGAGCGTATTCTGGAAGAAGGGAACTGCCGCCACATAGCAGGCGACGAGCCCGGCGCCGGTGAGCGGATAGAAGCCGCTGAACAGCCACATTCCGAAGTTCGTGAGCACGAAGAACAAGACCGAGCTCGCGATCGCGGCCGTGCCGATGACGAGCGGCGTCTTGCGCGATGCGACGGCCCAACCGATCAGCACCGTCAGGGCGAAGCTGAAATAGACGAAGTTCATGCCCGCATAAAAACCGAGCACGGCATCGCTGATGAGCAGGGCTGCGAAGGGAGCGAGAAACGCGAGCGCCCGTTTCGGCAAATAGGCGCCGCTGAAAAGCGCCATCGCCGCAATCGGGGAAAAGTTCGGCGGATGCGGCACCAGCCGCAGCGCCGCTGCGAAAAATATTGCGGTTAGCAACGCCAGCAGGCGAGCCCTGTTATCCATCACGAGTCCCAGCTTTTCCATGGACGCAAGTCATAAGCATTCAGCGGCTCGATTGACAATCGCCTCGCCGCCGCCATAGCCGATTTTACGACGAGGGTGCCGCCCACGGTCTTCGGACCGGCGGGGGCGGTCAAAAGGGAAGCCGGTGCGACTCCGGCGCTGTGCCCGCAACTGTGAATCCCGGCCCGGCCGGGAGAAGTCAGGAACCTGCCCCGTCAGTCGTCCGCGCCCGGCCGGGACCAGCCGTGGATGCGTGGCGTCGCCGGGCGCAAAGCTCAGCGGCTCCTCCGAGACGACACCAGTGTCGTTTCAGGAGGTTCATATGCTCATACCAATTCTGCTCGCTTCGATAGCCCCGGCAGCGGCGGCTCCCAATTCCGATATCGTCGTCACCGCCTCACGTGTCCCCCAAGAGCAGGAAAAGACTGCGGCAAGCACCACCGTAATCGACAAGAAGACGATCGAGCGTCTCGGCGATCCCCTGCTCTACTCGCTGCTCCGCCTAACCCCGTCGGCGGCGGTCGAAACGAGCGGCCCCGCGGGGAGCTTCGCCGAAGTCCGGATTCGCGGAGCGGAAGCCAACCACACCCTGCTTTTTATCGACGGAATCCGCGCCAACGATCCCGCATCCAACGACACGCCTAGGTTCGAACTTCTCAACGCGGACCTCGCCGACCGACTCGAAATCGTAAGAGGGCCGCAATCGGCGCTCTGGGGCTCGGACGCGATTGGCGGAGTGATCGCCGTCAACGGACTCGGACCGCAGAAATCCTCCTACTCCGCGAGCGCCGAAGCAGGATCCTTTGGCTCTCGGCGCGCCTCCGCTTCCGGGGCACTCGTATCGGGCGACGCGAAAGTCGAAGGCGGTGTTGCATTCCAGCGGGCCACCGGGATCGACAGCTTCAACGGCAAAGGCGACAAGGACGGCTATCGCAATCTCGCAGCGCGGCTCCGGGGAAGCTGGACGTTTGGGCCGAGTTTCGAGGCTGGTGTCTCCGGCTTCACCCTCACCGGGCGGAGCGAGTTCGATGGAGCGGACCCCGTCACCTTTCTCCATACCGACACGCTCGACAGCAGCAAGAACAGGCTGTCCGCGGGCCGGCTATGGCTTGCGGGAGGCAAGCAGGACGACGGGCTTAGCGGAACCCTCTCCACATCGCTCCTGGGTTCGTCGAATCGCAATTTTCTCGCCGACAGCGAAATCAATCGCACGAGCGGAAGCCGTTGGACCGCCAGCGGCCAGCTCCAGTATCGTTTTGCGACAGGAGCCGTTCGGCACACCGCGATCCTCGCGCTCGATCACGACCGCGAAACCTTCCGCGCGCGGGATACGATTTACTTCGGCGCGAGCACGCAGGACCGCCATCGGTCGCATGATGCCGTTACGGCCGAGTGGAGGGCCGAGATTTCGCCCGTCATCGCCGACATCGCCGTCCGGCGTGACGTCTTCAGCGCCTTCAAGGATGCGACGACGGCGCGCGCATCGCTCCTGTTCGCGCTCGGCAGCGGACTATCGATTGCCGGTTCTTACTCGGAAGGAATCGCGCAGCCGACCTTCTTCGACCTCTATGGATTCTTTCCGGGGAATTTCTTTGGAAATCCGTCGCTAAAGCCGGAAAGCTCACGCGGGTTCGAGGCATCAATACGGTACAGCCGCGGCTCGCTCGATGCTTCATTGACGGCCTACCGGCAGAAGCTTCACGACGAGATCGTGGACGTTTTCGACCCGGTTACGTTCGCTTCGAGCACGGTCAATCGCC
>JBDZVP010000008.1:36783-40152 GCA_040255765.1 Sphingomonadales bacterium
TTGGGCCGCCTCACTTACGGCGGATCTATCGCCTATGTCGGCAAGCGGGGCGACACCAACTTCGACGTCTTCCCTGCGCAGGCGGTCCGGCTGAAGGCCTATTGGCTCGCCGGCGGGCGCGTCGCGTGGACAATGCGCCCCGGCGTGGAGCTGTTCGCGCGCGCCTCCAACCTCTTCGACGCGAAGTACCAGGACGTGTTCGGCTATCGCACCGAAGGAAGAGCGCTGTACGCAGGGATCAGGCTGGGCGGATAGTCAGGCTGAAGGCGGGTCGGCGATCATCGCGGTGAAGTTGGCTTCAGCGACCACCTTGTCATCGATCTTGGCTCGCCCGGTGAACTTGCACACCGACGGGCGTTTCTGCGCGAACTCGACTTCGAGCCGAAGCAGAACGCCCGGCTCGACTGGAGCGCGGAACTTGGCGCCCTCGATTGCCATGAAATAAACCAGCTTGCCGGTCCCGGCGAGACCGAGCGATTCCACGGCGAGGACCCCCGCCGCCTGCGCAAGCGCCTCGACGATGAGGACTCCCGGCATGATCGGCCGGCCAGGGAAATGCCCCTGGAAAAACTGCTCGTTGATCGTCACCGCTTTGATGGCGACGATTCCGCGGTCCGGGTCGAGGCTCTCGACCCGGTCGACGAGAAGCAATGGGTAGCGGTGCGGAAGCGCGGCCATGACCCGCCGGATGTCCAGCGGGCTCGCGGCCTTTGCTTCCACCTCCACGCTCACCGGCCCTGGGGCTGCTGCTGTGCGGGCTGCTGCGGAAGCGGGGTGACGCTGATCGAGCTCAGGCTCGCGTTGAGCGCCGCCAAAACCGCGGCCGTGGCGTCGGTGCCCGCGCCGTGGGCGATCGTCCCATCCATGTCGAGCGCGATATTGGCGCCCTGCTGGGTCATCACCTGGCTGACGGCGGGGCCAAACTTCGCGTCGATCTGCCGGATGATATTGGCTCGGATCGACTGCAGGTTCTGCTCGGCGGCGGCCATCTCTCTCTGCGCGTCTTCCGACTTCTTCTGATACGCTTCGATGCGCGTCCGAAGCGCCGCATCCGGCTGCTTCCCGCCCAGAGCGTCGATCGCTTTCTGAATTGCCTCATGCTCCGGCTGAATCTGGCCAGCGAGGGTCTTTTGCCGGTTCTGCGCTGCAGTCGCCTGAGCCTGGAACTGCGCCTGTGCGGTCTTGCAGGCGTTGCAGTCGTTATAGACCTTGCTGGTGTCGACGAGGATGATGACAGCAGCCGGAGCGCGCTGCGCCGACGCGGCGGCCGGAATTGCAAGAGCCGCCGCGGCAGTGGAAAGAATCAGGAGATTTCGCATCAGAATTGGGTTCCTACGTTGAATGAGAAGATCTTGGTGTCGTCGCCCCGCTGCTTGATGACAGCCTTGGCGATGTCGAGGCGAAGCGGGCCGAATGGAGACACCCAGTTTACGCCGAAGCCTATCGAAACGCGCGGTTTCGGTGAATTGCCGAGGAAGATTTCCTTGAAGCCCGGCGCGAAAATCGTGTCCGCCCCGCAGTCCGCAGCGGTCTGTCCCGGCGCCAGGATGACCTGCGTCCCGCCAGCTACCGTTGGAGTGCAGGTTCCCGGGATGTCGATGAGGTTGGGAGTCTTCAGGCCCCAAACCGAGCCGACGTCGATAAATGCCGAGGGGCGCAGGCCAAGGCTCCTGATCGAAGCACTCACAGGAACCTCAAGCTCGACCCGCCCCATGTAATAGGCATGACCGCCCAGCGCGTCGGTGATCACGTTGCGCGAGTTGATGTCGACATCCATCAGATTCCCATCGGAATCGTACGGGATTCGAACAACGCGGGGACCGATTCCCCGAATATCGAAGCCGCGAATGTTCTGCCCGAAGAACCGGTCGGTCAGCCGGACCGGATCGCGGCCAGGTCCAGGGCTTTTCTGAAGCGGATAGATGTACCCGCCCTCGATGTGACCGGACAAAATCCAGCCTCCTCGGAAGCTGTGGTACTTGGTCGCGTCCGCGCGGGTTCGAATATACTTCACGTTTCCGCCGAGGCCGGCAAAATCCTGCGCGAACACGAGACGTTGGCCTCGCGTCGGGTGGTAGCCGTCGGTGTCGTCATAGACGAGCGACTGGCCGATCGATGAAGTGAGCCGCTTCCCGATTTCGTCGCATAGATAGCGGCCGGCCTTCAGCGGGTCGCATTCCGATGGGAGAGGTCCGTCGGGTCCGTCGGGATCGGTGTAGTACAGGTTCTTGCTCAGTGTGACCTTGTCGTGGACCAGCGAATAGTTGTTCCCGTAGGTCATATACTCTGTGAGCGGGAAGCCGAGGCGCAGCGACCCGCCGGTGCTCGACTGGGAATAGGTCGTGTTGCGATTGCCGCCGATAAAATTGAACGCGTTGAAGTCCCGCCGGTAAATCTGGCCGCCGAGCAGGATTTGCTTGTCGAAGAGATAAGGCTCCGTGAACCCCGCCGAAATCGACTTGGAGTAGCGCGACCAGGTGACTCCGGCATCGAGCGTCTGGCCCATCCCGCGAAAATTGGTCTGTTGAACCGCGAGCGAAACCAGGAAGCGCTCGAGGCTGGAATAACCGGCGGAGAATTGTAGCTGGCCGGTAGATTTCTCCTGGACGTCGACCCCCAGCACGACGCGATCCGGCGCGGAGCCCTGGGTCTGCTTGATCTCGATATTTTCCTGGAAGTAGCCAAGCGACTGGATCCGGTCCTGGGAGCGCTTGATTTTCATCGCGTTGAAGGCGTCGCCCTCGTTCACCCGGAATTCGCGGCGAACCACCTTGTCGTGCGTGATCGTATTGCCGTTGATGTCGATCCGCTCGACGTAAACGCGCGGAGTCTCCCCGACCTTGAAAGTGACGTCCATTGTCCGGGTATCGGGATTGCGCTTGTAGCTTGGGCTGATGTCGGCGAATGCGTAACCGAGGTTGCCGGCGGTCTCGTTAAGGGCTGTGACCGTATCCTCGACTGCCTTGGCGTCGAACCAGTCACCCTGCTTTTCCGTTACCTGCTGCATGACTTTCTCTTTGGGAAAGTCACGAAGCGCGCTCGTCGCGTCGACCGTGCCGAACTTGTACCTCGGCCCCTCCTCGACGACATAGGTGATGATGAAGTCACGGCGGTCCGGAGTGAGTTCGGCGAGCGCCGAAACCACCCGGAAATCCGCATAGCCCTCTGTCAGGTAGAAAGCGCGAAGCTTCTGCTGGTCGGCGGCGAGCCGGTCCGGATCGTAGGTGTCGTTGGACTTGAGGAATCCAAGGAAGCCGCCGGCCTGGCGCGTGTACATTTCCTTGCGGAGGCGATCATCGTCAAAGGCGGTGTTACCGATGACGTTGATCTTCCGAACCTTGGAGACCGGCCCTTCGTAGATTTCGAAAA
>JBDZVP010000154.1:0-1561 GCA_040255765.1 Sphingomonadales bacterium
CCTTGCGGGTTCTCGCCGCCGTGCATCTTGCCGGTCGGGTTCCAGTGCGGGCCGGCGCTCTTGAAGTCGGGGCCCTGGCAGATGCCGATGTCGTGGATGTGGATTCCGTGGACTCCGGGCGGCAGGCCGTGCGCGTCGATCTCGAGCACCGCGCCCTTGTCGCTGTCGCCGCCTTTGACTTCGCCGATGATCTGGCCGCCGGCGTTGACCAGGGGCACCGACGGCGCTTCCCCGATCGGCCCGGACGCGGTCTCGTCGTTGCTAATGTTGCTACTGTTGTTGCTGTTGCTGCTGCAGGCTGCAAGCGCGATTCCCGCGGCCGCGATTGTCAGTTGGGTCAGTCCCCGCATCGTCCTTCTCCTCCGTCTCGGCTGGTCAACTCGATAGCATAGGGAAGGTTCAATGCACGTCCGCAGGGCTGCGGTGCGGCGCTTCACAAAAGAAAACCGGCCCGGTGGCGAACCACCGGACCGGCTTTTCTTGTCCGTGTCGTCAGCTGCTGCCGACGATCCGCTTACCCGCGTTCCGGAGCCGGAGGCGGCGGCGGAGGTGGAGGCGGAGGCGCCGGGCAGGTGTCCGTCGCCAGGATCACCGAGCCATCCGGGCACGTCTGCGTCGCCGGAGGCGGCGGCGGAGGCGGCGGGGGTGGCGGAGGCGGCGGCGGCGGAGGCGGCGGCGGCGCGAAGTTGTAGATCAGGCTCAGCAACAGGCTGTGCGACCGCCAGCGAGTCCGGATGTCGTACGGGATTCCAGCCGGATTATCGGCCGCGTCGACATTCCACTTCATGTTCGGAACATTGAAGAAACGATACTTCAGGCCGAGGTCGAGATTCGGAGTGATTGCCTTGCGAACGCCGGCGATTGCCTGCCAGGCGATCCGGCCGTCGCTTCCGCTGAAGCTCTTGTTGACGATGTCGATATCGAAGCCTTCGTGAACGCGGGCGGCGCCGATACCGGCACCCACGTAACCGCTCCAGCTGTCCTCGTCGCCGAAATCGAGCAATGCGTTGAGCATCACTGACCAGGCACTGCTATGTCCACTCGCATCGAAATGCGAACCCGGGCCGAACAGGTTGGCGGTGATCAGGTTGTTGACCTCGACTTCGTCGATCGATGCACGCTTGTAACCAAGCTCACCTTCGATCCGCACCATGCCGAGATCGTATCCGGCGATCAGATCCACATCCCACCCGGGCTTGTGCTCGAGGATGTAGGCCCTTTTGATCGTTCCGGCGAAAGGATCGGTGTAGGTGATCGGGCTATCCTCGACCAGCATACCGCCGCCTTCCAGACCGGCATAGAAACTGCCGTCACGGGCAAGCGCTGGCGCAGCGAGCCCCGTTGAAGCAAGTGCGATTGCGATAACCAGCTTGCGCATTTGTTGGTCCCCTGTCGCGACTCCGTCGATAGAGCCTCGGCCTGTACAATATTTTAGGTCCGCTTTGGCTGCAATCGCCTAGATTAAGTTCGTATTGTGACTTTAATGTCACTCCTTCTTCAGCGCCAAAAAGAAAACCGGCCCGGTGGCGAACCACCGGACCGGCTTTTCTTGTCCGTGTCG
>JBDZVP010000081.1:0-7653 GCA_040255765.1 Sphingomonadales bacterium
TCGCCGCGCCCGAGTTCACCTCGCTGTGCCCGATCACCGGCCAGCCGGACTTCGCTCACCTCGTCATCGACTACGCGCCGGGTGAGACCATCGTCGAATCGAAGAGCCTGAAGCTGTTCCTCTCATCCTTCCGCAACCACGGCGCCTTCCACGAGGACGTGACCGTCGGGATCGGCAAGCGCCTCGCGGGCGAGATGAAGCCGAAGTGGCTGCGTATCGGCGGCTATTGGTATCCGCGCGGCGGGATGCCGATCGACGTCTTCTGGCAGAGCGGCCCGCCGCCGGAAGGGCTGTGGCTCCCCGACCAGGGAGTGCAGCCCTACCGCGGGCGCGGCTGACTTAACGGAACGTCGTCTCGCTCGGAGTCATCGGATCGACGATTTCCGCTACCGGGCGGGAAGCGGCGTTGCGCGTCCTCCAGTACAAAGCGACGATGATCCCGAGGAACAGGATGATCCCGACCGGATGCTGCCAGCCCGTGGCCGACGTCACCGCAAGCGCATCGGGGTTGTCGCTCCCGGCGACGATACCGGCGTAGGCGACGTTGAACAGGCTGTCGCCAACGATCAGCCCGGTTGCCCCGAGAACGCCCATGCGGCTCGCGAAACCGGGGTCGGCCTGACGCTCCGCCCAGCGGTTGTAAACGTGCCCGATGATCGCTCCGAGCACGATCAATGCGGTAACCGCGACCGGCAGGTAGATGCCCATTCCGACCGCAAGCGGCGGGAGCGAAGCCTTGCTGGTCCGGCGAAGGACCTCGTCGACGATGACCGCGCCGACGCCGATTGCCGCGCCGAGACCGATCAGGCCCCAGTCGAGCGTTCCGCCGAGAACGCCCTGGGCGATCGCGGAGATCAGCGCAGCCTGCGGAGCCGCGAGTGCGTCCGGCCCCGCGCCCGGGGCGCCGACGAACCCGAAGGTCGCGTTGAGCAGATCGAGGACCGGGGGAATGACGATCGCGCCGAAGATGACTCCGAGGACGAGGGAGACCTGTTGACGCCACGGGGTGGCCGCGACCAACTGGCCGGTCTTGAGATCCTGGAGATTGTCGTTCGAGATCGTCGCCACACCGAACACCAGCGACGTGACGAACAAGGCGAAGGCGACGAGCGCCTTGGTTGCATCGGCGTCGGCTGCCGGGAAAAGGATCGCCAGGAGCAGCGCAATTCCGAGCACGGACAGGATTCCGACGCCCGAAATCGGGCTGTTGGACGCCCCGATCAGACCGGCCATGTAGCCGCACACAGCGGCGATTACGATCCCCGCGACGAGGATGTAGATGATGCTGACCGTGATCGTCGCGGCCGGATTGGCAGCGATCGGGTTGCTGTTGGCGAACGCCATCAGAAGCAAGCCGATCGGCAACATCGACAGGACGATGACGGCCCCGACGATGGTGATCGGCATGTCGCGCTCGGTGATGTCGAGCGATTCATTGCCGCCGTTGTGCCGCGCGCGATTGGCGGCGAGAGCGCCGACGATCCCGCGCGCAATCGGCCCGATGACCTTCAGCAAGGTCCAGATCGCGGCGACTCCGATGGTCCCGGCGCCGACGAAGCGGACCTTCTGGGTGAAGACGCTGCCGACGAAATCGGCGAGCTCCGTCCCGGGGGGCGGCCCTCCCGCCGTGTAGATCGGAAGCAGGACGATAAAGCCGATGATGATCCCGGCGAGCATCGCCATGCCGACCGCCAGGCCGACGAGATGACCGACGCCGATGTAGGCGAGGGAAAGCCCGGTCGACAGCGTGGTCGCGCCAGAACCGACGGAGAATGTCGCAGTCGCGTCCTCCGCGACCAGCTTCATCTTCGCCAGCAGCGGATAACCGGCGCCGGTGATCGCGCCGAAGATCATCGCCGCGAGCCCGCGCTTGTTCTCCTCGACACCGCCGACTCCGGCGCCGACCTTGAGCACTTCGGCCGCCGCGACGCCTTCCGGATAGGGAAGGTCCGAGCCGGTCACCAGCGCCCGCCTCAGCGGCACCGAATACATGACTCCAAGGATTCCACCGATGGCGATGACGGCGACCGAGAGCCAGTAGGGAAAGCCGGTCCACCAGCCGACCATCACCAGGCCTGGGAGCACGAAGACGATCGCCGACAATGTCCCCGCCGACGAGGCGATGGTCTGGACGATATTGTTTTCCTGGATCGTCGAGTCGTGGAAGAATTTGAGGACCGCCATCGAGATCACCGCGGCCGGGATCGAGGTCGCGAAGGTGAGGCCCGCGCGAAGGCCGAGATAGACGTTTGCGGCGGTGAACAGGACGGTGATCAACGCCCCGAGGATGATTCCCCGGATCGTCAGCTCCTTCAGGCCGGGGTCGCGACTTGTTGCGCGTGATGCGGCACTTGCCATGAAAGACGTTCCTTGCCTGTTAGAGACTGGTTGGAGGGTTTACCGGGATCGGGCTCGAGTGGCGGCGGACGACCTGCCATCGGCCGTCCTCGCAAACCCAGACATCGGTCAGGAGCACCGAATCCTCGATCGCTCGACCGAGATAGGAAACGCGCCAGGTCGCCTCGACGGTGCCGACCATGACTTCGTCGAGAACGACGGCGTCCTTGATCTCGAGATCGATGGCGAGGAGTTCGCGTTTCTGGATCGCCTCGAGCCATTCCTCGCGACTGAGCGTGAAGGGCCCGGTGGACCGGGTTCCGATCATCACGAAATCCGGATGAATGAGCGAGCGAAGGCGGTTCAAATCCTTGGCGCAAAGCGAGTCCCGCCATTCGCGTTCGAGCGAATCGATCAGCTCGCGATTGCTAGAGGCCACGGCTTCGCCCCCCGGCGCTTTCGCCGTCCGCGAGTGCAATGCTTGCCCGCCCTTTCGCCACCGCGCCACACTTGCGAAACACGGCGCCGTGCGCAAGCGCTAGATGCGCCGGACGCCCAATCGCCTAGCCGCCGCTGATGTCGATCCCGATGAAAGCGCCCGGAGCCGAGCCCCGCTGGACGAGAAGCAGGACGCTGGTCCGGCCCGCCTTCTTCGCGGCATCGACCGCCGCTGCGACTTGTGCCGGGTTCGTGACCTTCTGGCCCTGGACGGCAATCACGATATCGCCGCGCTGGAGGCCCTTTTCGGCTGCGTCGCTCGATGGGTCGACCGCGGTGATCACGACGCCCGTGGTTCCCGGCGGAAGCTTCAGCGCCTGCGCGATCTGCGGACTGATCGGCTGGAGCGAGAGCCCGAGCGTCTGGGTTGCCGGAGCGGCTGTCCCGGAGCTGCCGGCCGTACCTTCGTCACCCTGCCCGAGCTGCTTGGCGAGCTGCTCTTCGGTCGGGCGCTGGGTGATGACGACGGGGATGTCCAGCTTCTTGCCGCTGCGCATTACGGTGACGGTCGATCGCTGCCCCACCGGAAGGTTGGCGATGAGATAGGAAACCGTCTGGTCGGGGTTCACGTCCTTGCCGTTGACGGCGATGATGACGTCGCCCTGCTGGAGCCCTGCCTTCGCGGCGGGCGTTCCCGGCTGCACCGTGCGGACAATTTCTCCGCGATCTTTCGGCAAGCCCAGCGAGGCTGCGATATCGTCGCTGACCGGCTGGAGCCCGACGCCGAGATAGCCACGCTCCGGCCGCTCGCCGCGGCGAAGCGCGTCGATGACCGGCTTCGCCAGCTCGGCCGGGATTGCGAGCCCGATTCCGACGTTGGTCCCGGTCGGCGAAATCAGCGCCGAGTTGATTCCGATCACGCGCCCGCTCATGTCGAACATCGGCCCGCCGCTATTGCCCATGTTGATGGCGGCGTCGGTCTGGATGTAGCGGTCGTAGGCACCCTGCCCGGTAATCCCGCGATTGATCGCGGAGATGATCCCGGCGGTCACCGTGCTCCCGACCCCATAGGGATCGCCGATCGCGATCACCCAGTCGCCGACCCGGGCGCCGCGGCTGTCGCCCCACTGGACGTAGGGCAGGTTGGTGCCGTCGATCTTCAGCAGCGCGAGGTCGGCGAGCTCGTCGCGGCCGACGATCCGGGCCGGATATTCCTTGCGGTTCGAAAGCGTAACCGAGACCGTGTCGACGGTGCCGCTGCCGTTGGCTCCGGCGATCAGGTGGTTGTTGGTGACGATGTAACCATCGGGGGAAATGATGAAGCCGGAACCGAGCGAGCCCGCTTCCCGGGTCCGCGGCCCTTGCTGCTGGTCGGGAAGGGGAGCGCCGAACTGCCGGAACAATTGCTCGAGCGGATCTACCTGTTGCTTGACCGTGATCTTCTGCTTGGTCGAGATGTTGACCACCGCTGGCATCACCTGCGCCGCAAGGTCCGCGAACGATTTGGGCGCGCCGGCCACGGGGACGACCGATGCCGCGGGGTTCTGGGCGGTCTGGGCGCCCACCGGGCCAGCGGTCATCGAGAATGCCGTACCACCCAGCAGCAGGGCCATCGCGACCCCATAGGCATAGCGCACTTTTCCGGACTCCTTCGACTTCATCGAAACCCCTTGCCTGGATTGTTCACCACCGAACTAGCCGAGCAGCGTGAACTTCAATTGAACGCAGTTCACTTCGACTTGCCGGAAAACTGACGCAAATAATCGTTCTGCGGCGACAGGATAACGGTGGTTGGCGCCGGATGCTCCCCCGGATCGCCGAGAAACGTCTTCTGATAGGACTGCATGGCCCGGTAGAAATCATAGAAAGCCGGGTCCTTGCCGAAACTGGCGGCATAGGTCCGGGCGGCGTCCGCATCCGCCTGCGCCTGGATGATCTGGGCCTGCTTCGCGCCCTGGGCGCGGATCGATCGCGCTTCCTGTTCGCGCGCCGTCCGCATCCGGTCGAACGCGGACGTTAGCGGAGCGCCGTCGGGAAGGTCGGTGCGCTTGATCCTGACGTCCATGATCTCGACGCCATATTCGCGGGCGATCCGGTTGAGCGATTCGCGAACGTCATCCATCACGCCCTGCCGCTCGGGCGTAAGAAGCGCCGCGAAGGTTACCTTGCCAAGCTCGTTGCGCACTTCCGAACCGAGGATCGGCCGGAGCTGGTCCGCGAGCTGCCGCTCGGTACCCGCGCGAATATACATCAGCAGCGGATTGACGATTCGGTAGCGGGCGAAGGCGTCGACCTGGAGCCGTCGCTGGTCGGTCGAAAGCACCTGTTGCGGCTGCATGTCGACGTCGAGGACTCTTTTGTCGATCCACACGAGCTGCTCGGCGAAGGGAATCCTCCAGGAGAGGCCCGCGCCGGCCCCGCCGATCCGGTTTTGCGCGCTGTAGGCGTTGAGAATTCGAACCGGCTTGCCGAAGCGGACGACGACCGCCTGCTTGGTCTCCGGGATGACCGGGAAGGTCGCGAGCGCCAGGAACAGCACGAGGAGCACGGCCACTCCCGAAAGAATCGGCCTGGCCTTGATGAACTCGATCATTGCCCCGACCCCTTGTCAGGCTGTTGTTGCTGCGCCTGTTGCTGCTGCTTCCGGACTTCGGGCAGAGGCAGGTAGGGAGTCACTCCGGGGGCCTCGACGATGGTCTTGTCGACGTTCTCCAGCACTTTCTCCATTGTCTCGTAATACATCCGCCGGCGGGTCACCTCGGGGGCGAGCCTGTACTGCTCGTACACTTTCTCGAACGCGGTCGCTTCGCCCTGCGACTTCTGGCCGAGCTGCAGCGCATAGGCGTTGGCGTTGTTGATGTACGTCTGGGCGTCCTGCTGGGCGGCCGTGACCTGCTTGAAGGCGTCGTTGACCGCATCCGGCGGGTCCGCCTGCTTGATCGCAATCCCCTGGATCTGGATTCCGGAGCGATATGCGTCGAGGATCGCCTGCATCCGCTTGGAAACCTCGTCCTCGATGTCGGCGCGGCGGTCGCCCATCGCGTCGTTCAGCGAGACCTGGCTGATGACCGCGCGCATCGCGCTTTCGGCAACCTCATGGATAGTCTGCTCGGGCTCGGCGAGCTCGAACAGATATTCCTCCGGCGTTCTGATGTTCCATCGGACCGAATAAGCGATGTCGATCAGGTTCTGGTCGCCGGTGAGCATCAGGTCTTCGGCGGTGTCGGAGCCGAGGTCGGTGTTGCGGATTTTCTCGACGTCGAGCTTCTTCACCCGCTCGAAGGGCGACGGGAGGGTCATCCCAACGCCGGGGCCGAGCGTATAAACGTAGCGCCCGAAGCGGGTGACGACCCCCCGCTCGCCGGGCTCGATGCTGTGGAAGCTGGTGAAGATCAGCCAGACGACGACAAGCGCGCCCACCCCCCAAAGGACGATCGAGCCTGAAGCGCGGCCCGGGAATCCGCCACCACCGCCGCCTCCGGACGACCAGCGGGCGCGGCTCCTCCGGAGGAACTCGTCCAGCGACGAGATTCCGCCGCCACGGTCGCTGCCCCCGGGCTTGTGGCCGGGCGAGCCGCTGCCCCATGGCCCGGGCGACGGCTCCGGATCCTCTCCGGACCCCTTTGGGCCCCAGGGCCCCTTGGTATCGGCGAAGAGGCCGCGAATCCGGCCGCCCCACCCCGAAATCATTGTCATGGTTTGCATCTATAGGAACGGCCGTTGCCGAAAAACAGTGCCAAGAGGCGCTTCAATGCCTATCTCGCACGCGCGATGACCAACTCCGACAATGCTTTTGCGCCCCTCGATTCCCTCCCCGAAGCCGCCAGGATCCGGTCGAAGCGGCTTTCGGAGGGCGTTGCAACCATCATCGCCGACGCGACCGGGCTTTCCGCCGGCGAGCGCAAGGCGCTAGAGGAACGGCTCAAGTCCGCGGTTGCCGCGCTTCCCGGAATCCGCGAAGCCCGCGTCGGGCTCACCGCCAGCGAGCCGAGCCGAAAGCTGGTCGCGGTCGCGAGCGGCAAGGGCGGCGTCGGCAAGTCGACCCTCGCAGCCAACCTCGCAATCGCAATCGCCCGGGCCGGAAGAAAAGTCGGATTGATCGATGCCGACGTCTACGGCCCGTCCCAGACAAAGCTGCTCGGAACCGACGAGCGGCCGACCGCCGACGAAAAGCGCCTCAACCCGGTGAAAGCGCACGGGATCCGCTTCCTTTCACTCGGCCAGCTCGTCTCTCCCGGTCATGCGCTCGCATGGCGCGGGCCGATGGCCTCGGGCGCGCTCGCGCAACTGGTCGAAGCGGACTGGGGCGATTGCGAAATCCTCGTCGTCGACCTTCCTCCCGGGACCGGCGACGTCCAGCTGTCGCTTGCGCAGAAATCGCGGCCGGACGGAGCGGTGATCGTCTCCACCCCCCAGGCCCTGTCGCTGATCGATGCGACCCGGGCGATCGACCTGTTCGGCAAAGTGTCTGTTCCGGTGATCGGGCTGGTCGAGAATATGTCCGGTTTCCTTTGCCCCCATTGCGGCGAGCGCTCCGATCCGTTCGGCAGCGGCGGCGCGGAGGAGGCCGCCGAAGCGCTCGGGATCCCCTTCCTCGGGCGAATCCCGCTCGACCAGTCGATCCGTGAGGCATCCGACGCCGGCACTCCGCCGGCCGCGACCGCGGGGCCGCAGTCCGAGGCCTTCGCGGCGATCGCGCGCAAAGTACTCGCTGCGCTGGAAACCGCACCGGCCGGCAAGCATTCTCCTGTCGAGGAGATTGCCGATGCTGCAAACTGACGCGGAAATCGCCGAGCTTCTGACCAACGCCCGCACCATCGCCATGGTCGGCGCCTCAGACCGGCCGGAGCGCGCGTCCAACGGCGTGATGAAGTTCCT
>JBDZVP010000082.1:0-2840 GCA_040255765.1 Sphingomonadales bacterium
TGGAGTTGAGGCTTTCGAGACCGGTCGTGATCCCGGACAGGCCGCCGCTGTTGAGCGCCTTCTCGGCGGTTTCGAGCGCGGCCCGGGTCGCCTCGGCGAAGCTCTTCGCCTTGCCGTCGGCGCCGCCCTGCTCGGCGACCTTGTAAAGCTCGCCTTCAGCCTTTTCGATCTGCTCGAGGGGAGCGACATCATCGCTGGTGTCGAGGGCGCTTTCGACCATGTCGCGCCCGACTCCGATCAGTGCTCGGAGAAGCGCGAGGTCGTAAATCTGCTGGGCGAAATCTTTGGCCGCGATGAGCGTCGCGCCCGAGCCCGTGAGGCCCGCCAGATAGCCCGCGCCGCCGACCTGCTTCATCGCTTCGTCGGCCTCGAACATGGGCCGCAGTGTCACCGGGTTGGCGACCATGTTCTTGTCGGTCAGCTTCAGGATCGAATCATAAATCCGCCCGTGAAGCTCCTCGTGGAAATGGTGCGGCTTGAGCTTGAGGCCGATGTCCTCGACCAGCCGGTTGTCGAGCATGAGCGCGCCAAGAAGCGCGGCCTCCGCCTCGACGTTGGCGGGGAGCGACGGGGTTCCGGCGGGCTCCGCCGGTTCGGAAATCGGGACTACTGATGCCATGCTCTTGGTCTACGCCCCACCGGCGGTTTGCCAATGAGAACGAAAGTAGCACGCCTGTGGATAGAATGTGAATCCGGCAGTTTTCAGCAGCGGTCCTCATCCACAGAATTAATAGCGGCCGATTGAAGGCACCCGAACTGCCGGTTAGGCAGCGCCATGCCCATTCTTTCCGACCGCTGGATTCGCGATCAGGCCCAGAACCACCGAATGATCGAGCCGTTCGTCGAGGCGCAGCGCCGCGAAGGCTGCATCAGCTACGGCCTTTCGTCCTACGGCTATGACGCGCGGGTCTCCAACCACTTCAAGATCTTCACCAATGTCGACAATGCGATCGTCGACCCGAAGGATTTCGCCCAGAACAGCTTCGTCGACCGGATGACGGACGTCTGCATCATCCCGCCCAACAGCTTCGCGCTCGCCCATACCGTCGAATATTTCCGGGTGCCGCGTGACGTGATGGTGATCTGCCTCGGCAAGTCGACCTACGCGCGCTGCGGGATCATCGTGAACGTGACCCCGCTCGAGCCCGGCTGGGAAGGGCATGTTACCCTGGAATTCTCGAACACCACGCCGCTGCCCGCGAAGGTCTATGCGAACGAAGGTGCCTGCCAGTTCCTGTTCCTTCAGGGGAACGAGCCATGCGAGGTCAGCTATGCCGACCGCGCCGGCAAATATATGGGCCAGCAGGGCGTCACCCTGCCGAAACTTTGACGCTAGACGAAGCCAGAAAGCTCGACTCCGCCGATCCGCTGGCCTTTGCGCGCGAGCGGTTCCGGGTTCCCGAGGGCCTCACCTACCTCGACGGCAATTCCCTTGGCGTTCTTCCGGCGGCGACGCCCGGCGAGGTCGACGACCTTATCCGCCGCCAGTGGGGCGAGGACCTGATCGCCAGCTGGAACACGCACGGCTGGATCGAGGCGCCGATGCGGGTCGCGGCCAGGCTGGCGCCGATCGTCGGGGCCAAGCCGAGCGAGCTTCTGGTCGCTGACTCGACCTCGGTTTGCCTGTTCAAGCTCATGGCGGCCGCTGTTCGGGCGCGGCCCGGCCGCCGAACGATCCTGGTGCAGGAGGGCAATTTCCCGACCGACACTTATGTGGCGGAAGGGTTGGCTCAGATGCTCGGGCTGGAGCTTCGCCGCGCCGGCAGCGCCACGATCGAAGCCGCCATCGACGCTGACACCGCCGTCGCTTCGCTAAGCCACGTCGATTATCGCAGCGGTGACCGGATAGAGATGGTCGCGGTGAACGAGGCTGCGCGCGCCGCCGGGGCGCTGGTGGTGTGGGACCTGTGCCACAGCGCCGGAGCGATCGAGATCGACCTCAACGCCAGAGGCTGCGAGCTCGCCGTTGGTTGCGGCTACAAATATCTGAACGGCGGTCCGGGAGCACCGGCATTCCTGTACGTCGCCGAAGCGCTGCAGGATGAGCTTCAGCCGCCGCTGCAGGGCTGGATGGGCCACGCCGAACCGTTCGCGTTTGAGGAAAGCTATCGCCCCACCGGCGGGATCGCACGCTTCCTGACCGGAACGCCGTCGATCATCGGGCTCGCCGCGCTGGATGCCGGGATCGGCACCTTCGACGGAATCGCAATGGCCGACGTGGAAACGAAATCGCGGGCGCTGCTCAAGATCTTCATCGACGAGGTCGAGACACGCTGCGGCGGCGAAGTGTCGCTATTCGGGCTGCGCGACTTGTCGCAACGCGGAAGCCACGTCTGTTTCGCCCACCCGCAAGGTTATGCGGTTATGCAGGCGCTGATTGCCCGAGGGATCGTCGGCGATTTCCGGGCGCCGGATCTGATGCGCTTCGGATTCACGCCGCTCTACACAAGGTTCCAGGATGCATGGCGCGCGGCCGATGCGCTTGCCGACATTCTCACCACCCGGGAATGGGACCAGCCGCGCTTTTTGGAGCGGCGGAAGGTTACCTGACTGGTCGCCGCCCGCGAGTGCCCTCGACGCTCCACGCGCCCGGACCTGCCGCTGCGAGGTAGAGGAAGACGAAGCAAAACAGGATCGCGGCCTCGCCCATGTTGACCGCCGGGTAGAAGCCCTGGGGGGAGTGGAACATGAAATAAGCGACGGCCATCTCGCCAGCGGCGACGAAGGCGGCAATGCGTGTGAATAACCCGACGAGGACGAGGAGGCTCGTCACCAGCTCGATGACTCCGCCGATCCACAGCAAGGTGCCCGGCTCCTGAACCCCAGGCATTCCGCCCGGC
>JBDZVP010000082.1:2940-7651 GCA_040255765.1 Sphingomonadales bacterium
TCCGCCGATCCACAGCAAGGTGCCCGGCTCCTGAACCCCAGGCATTCCGCCCGGCGGAAAACCGAACAGCTTGATCAGCGCATGTTCGAGAAACAGCAGAGCGACCACGATCCGCAATATTGCGCGCAGCTCCGGTTGCCAGCGCGACATCCAGGTGAATTCCATCAGGTCCTCCTCCCCAGCCCCGGACGAGAGAATAAGCGGTCGCCTTTTAGAGGCAAGGTTCAGGCGTTTTCGCTCGCCGGCTTCTCCACCAGGTGGGCGGTATCTTCGGCCAGCGCGGCCCGCGACCGATGGATCATGTCGACCCAGTCGTGGAACGCGTGGGCGACCTTCGTCACCACGTCCTTCAGGCCGCCATCCTTCAACGTCCCGTCGGCGTTGAAACTGTCGTCGCCGACGTTGCTCAAATAGGCCTCTGGCTGCGTCATGACCGGCATGTTCAGGAACACGCAGCTCTGCCGGATCTGGTGGTTCGCGCCGAAGCCGCCGATCGCCCCGATCGACGCCGTGACGACAGCAGCCGGCTTCTGGTCGAACACGCTTTGGCCGTAGGGGCGCGAGCCGACGTCGATCGCGTTCTTCAGCACGCCGGGCATTCCGCGATTATATTCGGGGGAGACGAACAGCACCCCGTCGGCGTTTCGGACCTGGTCGCGGAACCGGATATATTGCTCAGGCTGCTGTGGCGCTGAATCGTAATCCTGGTTGTACAGCGGCAGGTCGCCGATCTCGACCATCGTGCATTCCAGATTGTCGTCACGGATCGCGCACATCGCCCGCGCGATCTTGCGGTTGTAACTTTCTTTCCTCAGGCTGCCGACGAGGATTGCGATCTTGTAGGCCATTGGTCCGCTCCTCCTTCGCTGCTCAAATAGACCGGCGAGCAATTGGTTGCGAACCGATCAGCCGCGGCGGCCTTTGTGGCGGATGTTCGCCGGCCGCCCGCGTCGTTGTTGGGGCCGAACGCGATCGCGGCGTGGCTCGCCCGGTTCCCGCTCGTCGTTTGGCACCGCGAAGCGCAGGCCGCCGGTGACAGGGTTGGATTCGACGATTCTAAGCTTCAGCTTCTGGCCCATGCGGTAGGTCGTTCCGGTTTCCTCGCCAACCAGCTGCTGCGATTTCTCGTCGTAGCGGAAATATTCCTCGCCGATGGTCGAGACCGGCACGATCCCGTCGCCACCAAACTCGACGACGGTCGCAAAGAATCCGAAAGGCTGAACCCCGGTGATCCTGCACGGCACCACCTGCCCGATCTGGTCGGCGAGGAAAGCGGCGACGTAGCGGTCGACGGTCTCGCGCTCCGCCTCCATCGCGCGCCGCTCCAGTCGCGAAATCTGCTCGCCGATTTCCTCGAACTTGGCAGCGTCGGCCTGTGGCAGGCCGCCCTCGCCGAGCTTGTACGCACTGACCAGCCCGCGGTGGACGAGGAGGTCGGCATAGCGGCGGATCGGCGAGGTGAAATGGGCGTAGGTCGCGAGCGCCAGCCCGAAGTGGCCGAACCGGTCCGGACTGTAACGCGCCTGCATCTGGGTCCGAAGCAACTGCTCCATGATCTCCGGCCGGAAGTCCGCCTCGCCAACGCGCTCGATAATCCGGTTGAACGTCTCCGGCTTGATCACCTGGCCGAGCGTGAACGCGATATCGAAGGTGTCGAGATAGTCCTTCAGCGCCTCCAACTTCTCGCGGCTGGGCGGCTCGTGGATGCGGTACATGACCGGCGATTTCTTGCCTTCGAGTGCGCGGGCCGCGGCGACGTTCGCAGCGATCATGTAATCCTCAACCAGCCGGTGCGCGTCGAGCCGTTCCCGAGGCGCCACCGACGTGATCCGTCCCTTTTCGTCGAGCGCTACCTGCCGCTCGGGAAGGTCGAGCTCCAGCGGCTGCCGCTTTTCGCGCGCCGCGAGCAAGGCCCGCCAGCAGCCCCAAAGCGGCTTCAATGCTTTCTCGACAAGCTCGCTGGGAACTGGTCCCTCGATCTCCGGCATGAAGCAGACCGGCGAGGCAACATCGACCCGTTCTTCGTTTGCGATGTCGATCGCCGCCTGTGCATCTTCGTAGGCAATGTTTGCAGCGACGCAAATCTTGGCCCGAGAAAATCTCCAGCTCTTGAGGGTGCCGTCCTTCGCGATTTTGAGATGGCAGGCGAGCGCCGCACGGGTCTTTCCGGCCTTCAACGAACAGATGTCGGCCGACAGCTCCTCGGGAAGCATTGGAACCACCCGGTCAGGGAAATAGACGCTGTTGCCGCGCGCTCGCGCGGAGCGGTCGAGCTCGCTGCCCGGGCGGACATAGAAGCTGACGTCGGCGATGGCGACTATGGCGTTCCAGCCGCCCCCGCCGTCAACTTCCGCCCAGATCGCATCGTCATGGTCGCGGGCGTCCGCCGGGTCGATAGCGACGATCGGCAAATGGGTCAGGTCCTCGCGCTCGCCCAGCGGCTGCTTCGCGACGCGCTTCGCTTCCTCGATCACCGCATCGCTGAATTCGTGCGGAAGCTCGTACTTGTGGATCGCGATCAGGCTGAAGCTCTTGGGCGCGAAAGGATCGCCGAGAACCGCGTCGACCTTGGCCGTGACTCGCGACCCGCGCCCGGACACCTCGCACAAGACGAGGTCGCCGGCCTCACCTTCCTTCACGTCGCTGACGGGAAGCTCGCGCCGCTCCTTCTTCTCGACCGGCGTGAGCCAAAAGCGCGTGCCTTCCTTGCGTAGCACGCCGAGCACCAATTCCGCCTGCCGGGCGAGCTTCTTCAGCGGATGGGCGACATAGCCCTTCCCGCGCTCTTCGGTCCGCGCCAGCACCCGGTCGCCGATTCCGAGCGCGCCGCGATGGCCCTTCTCGATGACTCGAAGCTTCGGCGGCGGCGTGTCGGCCTCCCAAGTCTCGGGCCGTGCCCAGATCGCCCCATCCTCGTCGGCCTCGACGATCTTGAGCACCGTGACCTTGGGGATGCCGCCGACCTGATGGAACGCACGCCCGCGCGAGGTCTCGATCAGCCCCTCGTCACCCATGTCGTTGAGCAGCTTCTTGAGCGCGATCTTGTCATTGCCCTTGAGACCGAACGCCCGCGCGATCTCGCGCTTCCCCGCCGGCTGGCCGGAACTCGCGATGAAATCGAGGATCTGCTTTCGGGTTGGAAGTCCGGCTGGGCGGTTACGGGCCACTATTTCCCCTCCCCTTGATGGGGAGGGGGAGGGGTGGGGTGACGGTCGCGCAACGCGGTGTCGATCATCGTCCACACGCATCGGGATTGCCGAGCACTTCATTATTCCAAAAGCGGAGAACGCGATAACCCTCGCCTTCGATCACTCGGGTACGCGGCAAATCTTGTGCAGTCTCATGCTGCCCACCGTCCACCTCGATAACGAGTTTGGCGCGATGGCTGGCAAAGTCCACAACGAAGTGACGCAACGGCACCTGCTTTCGAAAGTGCCAGTCCCCGAAGCTTTGTTTGAGAATGCGCCAGAGGTTCCGCTCCGCGTCGGTCATTCGCTTACGCAGATCTCTCGCCCGGCCGACTGCGCCAGTTGGAGGGTGATGCTTCACGGTATGAGCTCTACGACCAACATCACCCCACCCCAACCCCTCCCCATCAAGGGGAGGGGCTAATTACCGCAGCTGGCTATCCTTGCTCCCGCGCCGGTTGATGGTGGAGTGGACCACCGCCTTGTCGCGCTCGGACTGGCAGGCGACGCAGGTGCGGACGCCCGGAAGCGCCTCTCGCCGTTTCTTCGGGATCGGCTCGCCGCAATCGTCGCATTCGGTCGCGCTTTCACCCCTGGGCGTGAGCGCGCGGGCGCGAAGCACGGCGTCCTTCACCGTGTCGTCGATCTGGTCCTGAACCGCTCCATCCCGGGTCCATCCGCCGGCCATTGCCTTGTCTCCTCCCACCTTAAGTGGTGGTCGCGGCCTCCGCCGCCAAGGCCGCACGCCGGTGCAACCGGTGCTCGCGCCAGACGATGACGAGGCCGCTTGCGATAATGATCGGGGCGCCGACCCAGGTCCAGGGCGTGGGCAACTCGCCGAACAGCCAGGAGCCGAGAAGTACTGCCCATAGCAGGCTGGTGTAATCCATCGGCATGACGAGGGCGACCGGCGCAAGCCGGAGCGCGGCCGTCAAAGTGAGCTGGGCGAGGCCGCCGACCAGCGCGAGTCCGGCGAGCATGAGCCACGACATAGCGTCATGCGCCCCCGAAAAGTGGAACATCAGCAGCCCCAGCGGAACCAGCGAGCTGACCGCGAACCAGAAGACCGTGGTGGTTGCGCGCTCGGTCGCTCCCAACCGGCGGATGACGATCGTCACCGATGCTGTCGTGAGGGCCGCCGCGAGGGCGACGGACGCTCCGAGCAGGGGCACGTCCCCGGTCCCCGGCTGGACGATCACGAGCACCCCGGCAAATCCCACCGCGACGGCGCCCCACCGCCATTTGCCGGTCGGCTCCCCGAGCATGATGGCAGCGAGAATGACCGAGAAGATCGGCACTGAGAAGCCGATGGTCGTCGCTTCGGCGAGCGGCAGAAGGATGAAGGCGACGAAGTTGAGCGCCATCGCCGAAAGCCCGAGCGCCATCCGCCCGACATGCGCCCAGACGCGCTCGGTCTTGAGCGAAGCGAAGCCGGGCCCGAGCGCAACCACGGCTGCGGCGCAAACGGCCGAGCCGCACTGCCGGTAAAACAGGCTTTCGACTACGTTCACCCCGCGCGTCGA
>JBDZVP010000155.1:0-1538 GCA_040255765.1 Sphingomonadales bacterium
AAGGACCGTCTGCTGAGGCCGGCGATGGTGGGGGTGGCGAAAAAGCCGTAGAGGCCGGGTTCCGGCTCGTCCTCCTGACGTCCTTCGCAATGGTCATCCTGACGAAGGTCAGGATCCATTTCGTCACCCGCTCCGTCCTTGTCCGGAATGGATGCTGAAACGAGTTCAGCATGGCGGATCGTGGGTGGGCGCGTTCGAGATCAGGGTCGCCAATCCGGGCGAGTACAGGTGGCTGTCAATTTTGTCATTCCCGCCAAGGTGGGAACCGGGTTTCACTCGCCAATACGGGCGCCAAGCTGTTCGCCTTGCCTGGATTCTGGGCTAGCGGGAAAGACGAAATAGCCGGCCGACTTGGCGGGTTCGGGCTGCGGTATTCGGAGAAGCGCGGTTGGCGCTACAGATAAATCTCCTGATCCATGCCCCAAATCGCGACCAGGGTGAGGACCGCGGCGAGGCCGCCGACGGCCACCGCGATCGTTGCGAGCAAAACGATGTGGCCGCTGGCGATGAGGTAGGCGGCACCCGCGGAAACGACCGCCAGTGCAGCGATCGCCTTGAGCCAGGTGGCTAGTGGGTGGCGCGCTGATCGCGGCGCCAGCTCCCCAGGCTCGCGTTCCGAAACCGCTCCCGGAAGCTCTTCGACCTGGCCGGGGCGCAGGCGGGGGTCGCTCCGCAGCAGGGCGGCGCTGACCGCGGCGGACGGGATCGGCTCGCTGAATTCGCAGCCGAAGAAGCGGCCGTGGCTCCAGACCACCCGCGCCTGGGCCGCAGCGAGATGGGGGAGATGCACTTCAACCCGATCGTTGGCGATGTCGGCCGTCGTTTCAAGCAGAAGCCCCTTGGTCGAGATGTCGTGGATCAATGCGCTCGACCCGGCAGGTCCGACCGCTGCCCCGAGCCGCAATCGCATGCGCGGTGCCCGGCGGCGATCTTCAACATTGTCCGGGCTTGGTTCCAGACGCGCAACAACAGACATGAAATCCCCCACCTTGAGCCTGCCGAGCACACCGCACTACGCGATTCGGGGTTAACTAAAGATAAGTTCCGGATGTAGCTAGGGGGGATTGCTGCCGAGTGAGACTTCAAGCGTCGATCGAAGATGCAATTTCGACTCATGACCCATCATGCGTCGATCTCCTCTTCATCGACCGCTGAAGCCCGCTGCTGGATGAATTCGAACCGTTTCGCAGGGTCGCGGCCCATCAAGCGCTCTACCAGGTCCTTTACCGGCTGGCGGTCTTCATACTGGCCCGGGAGCGTGATCTTGATGAGCGAGCGCGTGTCGGGGCTCATGGTGGTTTCTTTTAGCTGGGCCGGGTTCATTTCGCCTAGTCCCTTGAAGCGGCTGACCTCGACCTTCTTGCCCTTGAACTCACTCGCCTCGAGCTCGGCGCGGTGGGCGTCGTCGCGGGCATAGAGGGTCTTGGCGCCGGCGCTCAGGCGGTAGAGCGGCGGCTGGGCGAGGAAGAGGTGGCCGCGGCGGACCAGCTCGGGCATTTCCTGGAAGAAGAAGGTCATCAGCAGGGTCGCGATGTGGG
>JBDZVP010000009.1:0-25151 GCA_040255765.1 Sphingomonadales bacterium
CCGATCTGCTCGATCGCGGCGCAGATTCCCTCGCCTGGACGACCTTCGCGAACGTCGGCGAGCAAGGTCGCCATCGCCTCGCCCCAGGTTTCCGGAGTCGTAACCTTGGTGATCGCCTCGTCGGCGACGATTTCCGCGCGGTGCTCGCCCATCGACAGGTAGATGAGGATCCCGGCGCGGTTCTCGGTGCGACGCTCGGCTGCAGCCTTGAAGATGGTTACTGCCCGCCGCCGAACGCGGCGATGCTTCGTCGCCGCGGGGGTCAGTGCAAGCCGGAGGGGCATCCATTTCAGGATCAGCAGGGCGATCGTGAACTTCAGAGCCGCGAAAACCAGCAAGAGCGTCAGAAGCTCGCCCATGCTGGGATCGGGCTGCCAGCCGCCGAACAGGAACCGGTACCACCACTCCAGAGCCGTCGGCCGCCACGCCGCCCACGCGAGCACGGCGAACAGCGGAACCAGCGCCCAGTGGAGCGCGACGTCGTGATAGGAATCGCTGAGCGGCGTCGTCACCGCGACGATCTCGCCGTCGCTCGCAGCCTCCGCGGCGGTGATCGCCTTGCTGATCCGCTCGCGATCGGCTGCGCTGATCTCCATCACCATGAGCCAGAGGCTCCGCCGCCGCCCGAAGACCCACCGCCAAAGCCGCCGAAACCACCTCCACCGCCAAAGCCGCCGCCTCCACCCCAGCCGCCACCACCCCAGCCTCCGCCGCGGGAAGCTCGGGTGGCTTCGCTGAGACCCCAGAGGACGATCCACGGACTGATTCCGCGGCCCTTGCCGCCCTTGCCGCGATAGCGGCGGCCGGTGACCCGCCGCGCCCTGGCGAGGACGATGAAGACGAAGATCATCCCCCAGAAGATGATCGGCAACGCCCCGCCGCTGCTGGTCCGGTGGGCCTGCTCCTGTTGCTGGGCTTGGGCAGCAGCCTGCTCGGCTTGCTCCGGAGACATGCTCATCAGCTTGATGATCTCGTCGGCGCCGGCCTCGATTCCTCCGCCGTAATCCGGCGGGTTCTGCTTGAAATGCGGAAGGATCGAATTGCGGATGATGATGCTCGACATCGCATCGGTGACGTAAGCAGTCGCGCCGTACCCGACTTCGATCCGGACCTTGTGCTCATTGGGAGCGACAAGCAGCAGCACACCATTGTTGAATTTGGCCTGGCCGATCTGCCACTCGCGAAACAATCGATTTGAGTAATCCTCGACAGGATAACCTTCGAGGCTGTTGACCGTCGCCACGACCAGCGCCCGTCCGGTGCTCGCATAGAGCGCCTCGGACTTCGATTTCAGATCGATCTCCTGCTCGGGTGACAGGATATTTGCCTGGTCGACGACGGGAGAGCCGTTGTTCGCCGGAAACGTTTGCGCCGAAGCTGCCGTCGCGAAGAAGAGCAGTGCGACCAAACACACCACCGTCATTCCCGCGAAAGCGGGAATCCCGCTTCTGCCCCTGGAAGGCGTCGGGACCCCCGCATTCGCGGGGGTGACGGAGAGGGTTGTCACTTCGACGTTATCCCGCCGTGTTGAAGTTCACCGTCGGCGCGCTCTGCGCGGCGCTCGACGCCTCGAACGGCACCTTCGGCTTGGCCCCATAGAAAATCTTCGCTCCGATCGCGTCGGGGAAGGTGCGGATCGTCGTGTTATACTGCCGCACCGCCTCGTTATAATCGCGCCGCGCGATCTCGATCCGGTTCTCGGTCCCTTCGAGCTGGCTCTGGAGAGTCAGGAAGTTCTCATTCGATTTGAGGTTCGGATAGGCCTCGACCGTGACGAGCAGCCGCCCCAGCGACCCGCTGAGCTGGCCCTGGGCATCGCTGAACGCCTTGACCTTGGCGGGATCGCTAAGGTCGTTCGCGTTCAACTGGACGCTCGTCGCCTTGGCGCGCGCGTTGGTGACTTCGGTGAGAACGCTCTTTTCCTGGTTCGCATAGCCCTGCACCGTCGCGACGAGATTCGGGACAAGATCGGCGCGGCGCTGGTAATCGGCCTGCAGGTCGCCCCAGGCGGCATTCACATGCTCCTCTGCGGTGGGAACGCTGTTGAGGCCGCAGCCTGCGAGCGTGATCGCGGCGAACGGAGCGAGCAAACCGAAACGGCGAAGTGCGGTCATTTTCCAGGTCCCCTTCTTCAGTCGCGCTTAAGTAGACTCACGGCTGTTGGCTTTCAATGCTGTCTTAACAGTTTAACACAGTTGGGCTCGCTTCACATCGGTGGCCGCGGCGCTAGTGTCGGCGATCCGATCAAGCAGAGGGGGCCTTCAATGTTGAAAGATTTCCGTGCCTTCATTGCCAAAGGCAACGTTCTCGACCTCGCAGTCGCAGTGATCATCGGCGCGGCATTCGCCAAAATCGCGACCAGCCTGACCGAGGACGTGATCATGCCGGTCGTCGGAGCGATCTTCGGCGGTCTCGATTTCTCCAGCTATTTCACAATGCTCGGCCCGGTGCCTGAAGGCTATCACGGAAGCCTGAAGGACTATGCGGCGCTGAAAGCCGCCGGCGCCCCCGTGCTCGGCTGGGGCGAATTCATCACCGTCGTGATCAACTTCCTGATCCTCGCCTTCATTATTTTCCTGCTCATTCGCGCCGCGACCAGGGTCATGCGCAAGCAGGAGGAAGCCGGCGGCCCGACCGAAGTGGAGCTCCTGACCCAGATCAGGGACGAGCTGAAAAGGCGGTAGCTCGAAGCATCCGCAGGCTTTGGGAAGTGGGGATGCCCGTGCGCGCTTGTCCCCGGGACGAGCTGCGCGCGGACATTCTGTTGCCCGGCGCTTTGCATCTTGGGAAAGGTCCGGGAGGTTCTGTTGCCCGGCCCTCCCGGGAGCCGCTGGAATCCCCTTCTGTTGCCCGGTGGGGTCCGACCGCGCTTTTGTCTTTGTAACCTAGACCGTTAGGTCGTCAGTTACGCAGCAATTGCGAGCGCCTCGTTATCGTTGGCACTTGTGTGAATGGGCCGTTGCGGTGGCCCGATCCGATCGGCAATCACGTCTTTATTGCATTCGTCGATCCTATTTCGCCCCCATCAGCAGCCCGCGTTCGCGAAGGGCTGGTGGTGGAGGCGCCGGGGTACTGCCCCCCGGGTCCGAAATGCCTATTCCACGCGACAGTCTACCGACATAGCCGGGTTGCCCCGACCCCCTTAAAATAGGCGACGCGCGCGGATTCGGCAAGGATTCCGCGACTTTGGGCAACGCCGTGCTGGCGTTTCGCCGATGAGTGCTGTTATGTTTTCAAAGAGAAACCGATTCACGTGAGGGAGCAAATGAAGAAGTCAGGTCTCGCAGTCATTGCTTTCACCGCCCTGGCGCTCGCCGCCTGCGGCCAGAATAACCAGGACCAGCTCAACCAGGCTGACATGAACGCCACAACCGACAATCTGGACATGCTGGCCAATGATGCTGCGAACCAGGCGTCGGAGCAGGAAGTGCTCCAGAACCAGCAGGAACAGCTGAACCAAGAGGCGACGACCGACAACGCCGCCGGCGCGCAGACTCCGGCGGACGAGAATATCGCCGGGATGTAGTTCTCGCTTGTTGTGAACATGGGGCCGCCGGTTCAGTCAGCCGGCGGCCTTTTTCTTGTCGCTTCGCTTCCCTAGGGAGGGCGAATGGCAAGCACCCCGGCGATACCCGCAGCGACTCTCGTGATCGTTCGTGAGAACGCCGGGCAAGCTCCGGAATTGCTGATGGAAGAGCGGGCCGAAGGCATGGCATTCGCGGGCGGAGCGCTCGTGTTTCCAGGCGGCCGAATCGACGATTCCGACCGCGAGATGGCGACGACGGCGCAAGGCGCTGCCGCCATCGCGGCAATCCGGGAAACCCTCGAAGAGACTGCAATTCCCGTCGGATTGGCGCCGATCCCGTCGGCCGAAACCTGCGAGGAGCTTCAGCGCGAGTTGCTTGCGGACCGTCCGTTGCAAATGCTGCTCGAGAAGCACGGGCTGGAGCTTCGTCTGGACGCGCTGATTCCGCTCGCCCGGTGGGTGCCCAAGTTCCACGCGACGCGACGTTTCGATACCTTGTTCTTCCTCGCGCTCGCGGACGCTGCAGACCGCGAGCCCCATGTCGTCGAAGGCGAGTGCAGCGGTGCCTTCTGGATCACCGCCGCCGGCGCTCTCGAGCGCGAGCGCAATGGCCAGGCACGGCTGATCTTCCCGACCCGCCGCAACCTCGAACGGCTGGCGAAGCACTCGAGCTTTGAAGACATGCGCGCGGATGCCGAAGCGCATCCGATCGAGCCGATCAGCCCGTGGGTGGAAGAAGTCGATGGTGAAAATTTCATCACGATTCCGGAGGGAATCGGCTATCCCGTGACCCGCGAGAGGCTCGATGGCCTCTGGCGAGGGTAGTCCATCCGTACTGAGTCGCTGCACCGCACAAAGAGAAAGGGGCCCGCGACAGGCGCGAGCCCCTTCCTGCCCCAGTGGGTCTGAAGCTTATTTCAGGTGGTTCGAGAGGTGCTTGTTCATCTCGAACATGCTGACCCGGTCCTTGCCACCGAAAATCGGCTTGAGGGTCGCGTCTGCAACAATTTCCCTCTTGTTTTGAGGGTTTTGCAGGTTGTTCTTGCGGATGTGATCCCACACCTTCGAAACCACCTGGCTGCGCGGCAGCGGCGCGCTGCCAGTGATCTTGGCGAGATCCGCCGATGGTTGAACCGGACGGGCCAGCCCGCCCCCCGCTTTACGACCAGTTCCTTGTGCCATTTGGCCCTCCTGTTGTTCTGCTATTTGTAGAGCGCAAAGCGACCCTCTTGGCAATGGGCGATTCTGCTCTCATTCACTCCGAAAATCGCCCGAACGGCACCACTTTATTGGCGCTATCGTGCCCAATGTCGGCTGGCCGACCAAGTTCGATCCGCGACCGGCGGCACCAGTCGGCCACGATGGCTTGCTCGTCGGCGCCGAATTGCGGGTCGTTTTCAGGGATGTCCGAAGCACGGCCGAGACGGATTCGAGCGACCTTCCGAACGTTCGCATTCGAGGTGAGGTGGAACATCAACCGGTCGATCCGGTAATGATGCTCGCCGACCTCCTCGATGAGCAATTCGACACCGGAGAAGTCAGGCTCGAGCGGCGTTCCGAGCAAGGTCGAAAGCACGGTCAGGTTAAAAGCCATCGCCGGCTGGCGGAGCGAGGGCTCGAGGGCCGCGACATCGCGGTGGACCAGCCAGTCGAGCGCCCGCTCGACGGCCGCTTCTCCCCCGTCCCGGAGCACGTCCTGCGGCATCGGACCATGAGCGACGTTCAAGCCAGCCTTATGGAAGGCGGCGAGAAGGAAGCCGGTATCGCTATAACCCATGAACGTCTTCGATCGCGCTTCGTCCGGAATGTCGCGGACAGCCTCTTCGGCAATGCGGTTCGATCCATAGCCCCCGCGAGCGAACCAGATCGCCTCGACCGAGCCGTCGGCCATGACTTCCCGGAGCGCCGAGAGCCTTGCCTTATCGCTTCCGGCGAAATGGCCGTCCGACAGGAAGCATTGCGGGTGGATCGAAAGCTCACAGTCGCCGCGGGCGCGGACGATCGCGTCGACCCGATCCGCTGCCTCGCGTTTCAGAGTGTTGCTCGGCGCGACGACCGCGATTCTCATCCTGCCCCCGACATTTTGCGCTTGCGCGCCAGATAGTGCAGCTTGGCCTCAGTTGGGGAGGGGGCACAAGTGAAGAAGACAGCAGCACTGGGAATCGCTTTCGCCGGGCTCGTGCTGAGCTCGGCGGCGGCGCCGGCACCGGATTACGACATTCTGATCAAGGGCGGCACGGTGTACGACGGGTCGGGCGGAGCGCCATTCGTCGGCGACGTGGCGATCAAGGGCGACAAGATCGCCTACGTCGGCCCGCAAGCGCCCGGGACCGCCGCCAAGGTCGTCGATGCTACTGGCGAGGCCGTTTCGCCGGGCTTCGTCAATATGCTGAGCTGGGCGGTGGAGAGCCTGATCGCAGACGGACGCGGTCTCAGCGATATCGACCAGGGAGTCACCCTGGAGGTCTTCGGCGAGGGCGATTCCATGGGTCCGCTGACGCCCGAGATGAAGCGCACCGACCTGAAGCGCCAGGGCGACATCAAATATCCGATCGCGTGGACGAGCCTTGCGCAATATCTTGACTGGCTGACCAAGCGCGGGGTTTCGCCCAACGTCGCCTCGTTCGTAGGAGCCACCACCGTTCGCGTGCACGAGCTGGGCGAAAAGGACGTGGACCCGACGCCGGAGCAGCTTGACCGGATGCGCAAGCTGGTTCGGGTCGCGATGAAGGACGGGGCGCTGGGGGTGGGATCGTCGCTGATCTACGCTCCGGCGACCTACGCCGAGACGCCGGAGCTGACTGCACTGGTCACCGAAGCCGGCAAATGCGGCGGGATGTACATCAGCCACATGCGATCCGAAGGCAACAAAGTCCTGGAAGCCGTTGACGAGCTTATTCAAATTAGCCGCGATTCCGGTGCACCTGCCGAAATATACCACTTCAAGCAGGCGGGCCGGCCCAACTGGGCAAAGATCGACCCGATGATCGCGAAGGTCGAAGCGGCTCGCGCCGCAGGCCAGCGGATCACCGCGAACATGTACACCTATACCGCCGGCGCGACAGGGCTGGATGCAGCGATGCCAACCTGGGTCCAGAGCGGCGGCCTGGAAGCGTGGATCGCGCGGATGAAGGACCCGAAGGTCCGCGCCAAGGTCATCGAGGAGATGCGGACGCCCACCGACAAGTGGGAAAATCTGATGCTCCTGTCGGGCGGCGCCGAAAACGTCCTGCTCGTCGCTTTCAAGAGTCCGAAGCTGAAGCCGCTTACCGGCAAGACCCTGGCGGAAGTCGCCAAGATGCGCGGGAAGAGCCCGGAGGAGACTGCGATCGAGCTGGTCAGCGAGGATGGAAGCCGCGTCGGGACCATCTACTTCCTGATGAGCGAGGAGAATGTGAAACGCGAGGTCGCCCTCCCCTGGATGAGCTTCGGCTCCGACGAGGGAGCGCCGGCGCCGGAGGGCGTGTTCCTGAAGTCGCGGTCGCACCCCCGCGCCTACGGCAATGTGGCGCGGGTGCTGGGGCACTACGTCCGCGACGAGAAGGTGACGACGCTGCAGGACGCGATTCACCGCCTGTCGTGGCTTCCGGCGACAAATCTCGGGATCCGGGGCCGCGGAGCCCTCCGCGACGGCTATTATGCCGACGTGGTGGTCTTCAATCCGGCAACGATCCAGGACCATGCGACCTATGAGAAACCCGACCAGCTGGCGACAGGAGTGAGCGACGTCTTCGTCAACGGCGTGCAGGTGATGAAGGACGGCAAGCATACCGGCGCCAAGCCCGGCCGGGTTGTCCACGGCCCCGGCTGGACCGGCTGGCCCGACGGAGGGGCCTGCAAGTAGTACCCTAGCTTTCGTCGGCTTCGCCCAATAGGGCGCGGACATGGACAAGACGGCTTATTTCTTCTGCGGGATCGGCGGAAGCGGGATGCTCCCCCTCGCCTCGATCCTGCGCGCATCCGGGGCGAAAGTGGCGGGCTCCGACCGCTCGCTTGACGCAGGCCGGATGGCCTCGAAATTCGATTATCTCCGCTCGCTCGGAATTCCGCTCTTTTCGCAGGACGGATCAGGGCTTCAGCCGGGAATGACCTTGGTCTCCTCGGCGGCGGTCGAGGACAATGTTCCCGATGTCGTCCGGGCCAAGGAACTCGACCTACCCCACCTCCGCCGGCCGGAACTGCTCGCGCAACTTCTGAATCGCGCCCACCGCAGCGTCGCCGTCGGCGGCACCAGCGGCAAATCCACCGTCACCGGGATGATCGGCTGGATCCTCCACGCCTGCCACCGGCAGCCGACCGTGATGAACGGGGCTGTGATGAAGAATTTCGTGACTCCGTCTGCCCCGTTCGCGAGCGCCCTGGTTGGCGATCCCGAACTGTTCGTCAGCGAGGTCGACGAAAGCGACGGCTCGATCGCTCATTACAGGCCGGAGGTCGCGGTCCTCACCAACATCAGCCTCGATCACAAGGAGCTCGCGGAGTTGCGCGGGCTGTTCGCGGGATTCCTCGCAGCCTCACGCAAGGCCGTGCTCAATCTCGACGACCCGGAGACGCGGGCGCTCGCCGAGGCGCTCCCGGGGGACAAGCTGGTCGGTTACGGATTCGATTCTCCGGCCGCGGATTTTGCAGGGCGCAACCTGGAAATGCGGGCGGGCGGAGTCACATTCGACGTCGACCATGGCGAGAAGCGCCAGGCGGTTCGACTGAACGTCCCGGGGCGACACAATGCCTCCAACGCGGTGGCCGCGATCGCTGCGTGCCGCCAGCTGGGGGTAGCGGTTTCCGAGGCTGCAGCCGCGCTGGAGCGATTCGAGGGGCTCAGGAGGAGGCTCGAAACGGTCGGTTCAGCGGGCGGTGTGACCGTAATCGACGATTTCGCGCACAATCCGGACAAGATCGATGCGAGTCTCGCAACGCTGCGTGCGCATCCGGGGCGCCTCCTGGTCCTGTTCCAGCCGCATGGTTTTGGCCCGATCGCGAAAATGGGCGAGCAGCTTGCCGAGAGCTTCGCCAACGGAATGGCCAGTGACGACCGCCTCTACCTGCCCGATCCTGTCTACCAGGGCGGGACCGTCGAGCGGACCCGGGGTTCCGACTGGCTGGCCGGGCAGATCGTCGCGAAAGGCGGAAAGGCCGAGCACGTCGCTGATCGCGCCGAGATCGGCGAGAAGATGCTGACGGAAGCGAAGCCGGGCGACAGGATCGTGATCATGGGCGCTCGTGACGACACGCTCGCGGAGTTCGCCCGCGAGCTGGTGCGGCGGCTTGGGTGAAACCCGGCGGCGGGCCGGACGGTTAAGCTGTCATGACGCTGACCGTATCCGGGTGGAAACTTCCGCGCGACGGCGAGCGCGAACGCCTGCTCGACCTGTTTCCGCCCAAATATGAGCGGGTCGTCGCCGACCATGTGACTCTCCGGGCGGGAGCATCGGAAGGCACGCCATTGCCGCGGGAGGTCGAGGCGCGGATTGTCGGTCGCGCCGATGACGAGAAGAGCCTGGAGTGCCTCGTCGTCGAGATCGACGGCACCACCGATCGTCCGGACGGATCAACCTTCCACATCACTTGGTCGCTCGGCGCTGGCCGCAAGGCGAAGGAAAGCAACGACGTGCTTCGCGATGACGGCTGGCGGCACATCGACAAGGCGATCCCGATCCGGCTGGAACCGTCGATCTTCCAATGGTGAACGGGCAGCCGCACCTGTTCCTCGACTGCGACGGGGTGCTCGCCGATTTCGATGCGGGCGCCAAGCGGATTCTCGGGATGACGCCCGCCGCCTTCGAGGAACGTCACGGCAAAAGCGAATTCTGGAAACGGCTGGCGCGCGCTCGCAACTTTTATGGAGAGCTTCCACAGATGCCGGACGCGCAGCGGCTGTTCGAGGCGGTCAAACATCTGAAGCCGACAATCCTCACTGGCCTGCCGCTCGGGAAATGGGCGGCACCGCAAAAGGAGCGCTGGGCCGCCGAGCATTTTCCGGGCGTACCGATCATCACGACGATGGCGCGGCAGAAATACCTGCACATGGAGCCGGGGGACGTTTTGGTCGACGATCGCGAAAACCACCGGCACCTTTGGGAAAATGCAGGCGGGATCTTCGTCCACCACAAGAATGCGGAAGACACGCTTCGCCAGCTGGCGGAGATTTACCCCTCAGTGAAGACCGACGCGTAGCCGCTCAGGCGGCCGCGCGGCTGTCGACCTTTTCCACCCACTCCGGCCAGAACGCCGGCTCGCGGCTCGACCAGCCGGGCGCAGTCGCCGCGCTTTCGCTGATCGACTGAAGGAGAATCCGGCGGCGGTCCGGGTGTAGATGCGGAAGCGCCGCCGCGGCGCAGAATGCCGCCGGCAGCCAAGGCCGCGACGATGCTCCGACGAGCCGTTCGTAGAGAAAGCGGAAAGCCGCGAAGTTCGGCAAGCGGTCCTGGCCGAGATCAAAGGCGGCAAGAGTGATCAGCGTGCCGATGAACGGTTCGATCATGTCGAGTCCGCTGTCGTCGGGAACCTGCATCCGAAGATGATCGAGCTGCTTGTAGAGACGGGACTGGGCTCGGATCGACGCGGCCTCGCCCTCGTCGCGGGCCCAGCAATCGATTGCATCGCGGCGGCCATAAGCGACATCGAGCGACCGCCGGATGTAGCGCTGCGTAGCCTTGGAGAACCCCGCAAACTCTTTCATTTCCGAGATCAGCAAGGCGCCATTGGCTGGCTGGCTGGTTCTCGTGATCATGATCCCGACTCCTTTTGCACCGACGGGATCATGCGGTTTTTACAGTTACGTTTTGCTTAACCACTTATCCCACCCCCGTTCAGCATTGAATCAGAGGGGGGCGGGGTTCGCAATGTTAATATTTCGCGCGGCCGGACAAGGCGGGACAGTGTTGATTATCGGCAACGCAATCGGAACGGCGCCGTTACGGCTTCGACTCGCGCTCTTCGTCGAATCCCGACGACGGGACCGGTTCCTCGCTCTCTGGCTGGACAACCGAAGGCGGGTCTGACGCATCCATCGATTCGTCGCTCCCGACATCGACCTTCGCGTCCTTGTTGCCGGGGTCCTTGCGCAGTCTCTCCTCGAGTTCCGGCTCGGGATTCTTCTGCTCGATCACCGGTGGCGGCCGCCGTGTCTTGTCCTTGGTGTCGTTCACTTCACTATGCTCCCGAAGTCGGTTCGCGGCTAAAACGACCGGAAATCGAAACACGTTCCTGCCGTTGGACGCTTTCGACCGGCGGCTCGGCACGTTCTGCGAACACGCCGCTCGCCTGATGGTCGCTCGTTCGCGCACGGAGTAGAAGCAGCGCGATGAAAATGCTTCGGCACCCTTTGCGCGACAAACGCTTTTCGGACTGGCCGCTAGCCGTGAAGTCGATCCTCGGCTTCTGGCTGTTCTACGCCGTTACCGTCGTTGCACGGGCGTTCCTCGGCCACGATCCGGTGACCGTTCTCCAGAACAAGGCCCTGACCATCAGCGCCGGGATCGCCCTCACGTTCGCGATTTACGGAATCATCGTCGCGCTCGCGGCCAAGTCCAGCCTTCGCCGGCGTGCCGTGGTCGCTGTCCTCGCCTCGTTCGGCGCTGCCGCTGCGATGGCCGGGATCCTGATCTACGCCGACCGGTATCAGGACAAGCCGCAGGACGAGATGCATTACATCTCGAAGGAAGGCTATCGGATCACCGAACTCGGCAACGAGACGAGGATCGAGCGGGACGAGGCCGCGCCGCTGATCGTCACCTGGCCCCGAGTGTCGGCGCTTCCGCCGTTCGAGCAATTCCGGATCGCAGCCGATTCGATCGTCGGCTGGCTTTTCTTCTTCATGGCGTGGAGCGCATTTTACCTTGCAATCAAGTCGCAGGAGCTGGCGCTAACCGCCGAGCGGAGGGCGGCGGACGCGGAGAGCGCCGCGCAGTCGGCCCAGCTTCGGGCGCTTCGCTACCAGATCAATCCGCACTTCCTCTTCAACACCTTGAATTCACTGTCCTCGCTGGTGATGACGGGTCGCAACGACCGCGCCGAAGCAATGCTCCTGGCACTTTCGACCTTCTTCCGGAGCAGCCTTTCGCTCGACCCGGCGGCGGACATCACGCTGGCGCAGGAAATCGATCTCCAGCGACTCTATCTGGAAATTGAAAAGAGCCGATTCCCGGACCGGCTTCAGGTCGAGATCGACGTCCCGGATAAACTTCGCTCGGCGCGGCTTCCGGCGCTGATCCTCCAGCCGATCGTCGAGAACGCGATTAAATATGGCGTCTCAAAAACCAGGCAGAAAGTGTTGATTCGAATAGCTGGTGAGATGCTTCCTGATGGCCGAATGCAGATCAGCGTCAGCAATCGGCTGACCAACGGGCGGAAGAACGAACTTCCGGCCGCGACCCACGAAGGCACCGGCCTCGGGCTCGCCAATGTCAGCCAGAGGCTCGAGACCCGTTTCGGATCGAAGGCGGAGTGCCGCTATGGGCCGATGCAAACCGGCGGCTACAAGGTGACCCTGACAATGCCGGTGCAAGACAATGACTGAGTCCACCTCGCTTCGGGTCCTGATCGCCGACGACGAACCGCTTGCCGCCGAGCGGCTCCAGGTCCTCCTTGCCAGGGCCAAGGGCGCGACTCTGGTCGGAACCGCGAGCGACGGCGAATCCGCGATCAGCATGGCAGAGGCGCTGAACCCCGACGTGCTTCTGCTCGATATCGCAATGCCGGGGCTCGACGGGATCGACGTCGCCCGATCGCTGGCGAAGCAAGAACCGAGCCCGGCGGTCGTCTTCGTGACCGCATTCGATCAATTCGCGGTCGCCGCTTTCGAAGTCGCCGCGGTCGATTATTTGATGAAGCCGGTCGATCCCGAGCGGCTCCAGCGGGCACTCGACCGGGCGCGCGACTATGTCGAGCATCACCGGGCTTCCTCCGGCAAGCCCGGCGAGCCATCCAAGTGGATCGACGAATTCTGGGCTTCCGACCTCAGCGGCCTCGTCCGTATCGCGTCGAGGGACATCGATCGCGTGTCCGCCGAACGCGATTACATGCGGCTTCACGTCGGCCGGAGGAGTTGGCTCATCCACCATTCCATGACCGCTCTCGAGGAGGGGCTCGACCCTGCGCTCTTCGTGCGACTGCACCGCTCGGCGATCGTCCGAAAGGATTTCATCAGCGGATTCACCCGCAATCCGTCCGGCCGCTGGATCGCGCGGCTCGCCGATGGCGAGGAGCAGCCCGTCGGTCGGCTCTACGCTGACCGGGTTCGGGCAATCGCCGGGCGCTAGCGCTTCTTTTTCTTCTTTTCCGATGCCGACCGATCAACAGCTCCGGCGACCGCCACGTCCATGGTCACGTTGCCAACCGTCCGGAACATGTCGGGCACCGGCTCAACGGCGATCAGCATACCCAAGGGCGCGATCGGGACTCCCATCGCCATCGCGATCGGCGCGATCGAGGTGAAATAGCTGACCTGCCCTGGAAGCCCGGGGGCGGAAATCGACGCGAACGTCGCCACTGCGACACCAGCGATGAAAGGTCCGGCACCAAGCTTCAGCCCAAGGACGTCGGCGATGAAAATCACGACGGCGATGTTCATTGCCGGGCCGGTTACGCGGAACAGGGCCGCAGCAAGCGGGAGCACGATGTCGGCGGTGGGCATGCTCACGCCCAGCCTGCGCGCTGACAGCAACATGACCGGAAGCGAGCCGGTCGACGACTGGGTCGAGAAGGCGATTGCCTGGGTCGGCGCCATCGCCCTCGAGAATGCCGCCAGGTTGAACCGAGCGGCGGCGAAGGCAACCACATAGGCAACGGCGATTACCAGCACCCCGACGGCGATGTAGAGCACGACGAACCGGATGACGGCCGCGAACACCGCCGTCCCCGAAGCCGCGCCGGCGACAAAGGCGAGTGCGAAGACGCCGATCGCCGCGACTCGTAGCACCCAGCCGATGATGACCAGCATCGCGTCGCCGAGCGACCGGAAGAAATCGACCACGGGTTTTCGCTTCGCCGGCTCCATCATCGTGAGCGCAAGCGCCAGGAACAGCGTGAAGACGACGATCGGCAGCATGTCGCCACTCGACGCCGACGCGACCGGGTTCGAGGGGATGAAGGAGCGGACGAAATCGCTAAACGTCGCAACCGAATTCTGCACTTCGCCTGGGTGCACGGCCGCGAACCCGGCTCGCATCGCCTGCTCGGCCGCGGGGGAAAGCGGAAACAGGCCAAGTAGCAGCGGAGTAGCGACCGCTCCGACAATCGCCGACACGAAATAAAGGCCGAGAAACCAGGCAATCGCCAGCGTCGCGATCCGCCCTTCGCTCGCAATTTCGGCGCTCCCGACGATTCCCTTCACGAGCAGTGCGACGACCAGGGGGATGACTGTCATCTTGAGAGCGTCGAGCCATAGCCCGCCGATGATCCCGATAACGGAGATCGCGGCTTCGCGAACGTCCGGAGGGAGCGAGTTCGCTGCCATCCCCGCCCCCAGTCCGAGGACGAGCGCCGCAACGATCATCCAGGCGCTGACTCCGAACGGTTTCCGGCCGGTGGCCGGATCGACAGCAGCGCTCAAGCGGGCTTCCTGAACTTGAATATGAAGCGGTCTGTGTGGCCTTTAACCTTCGGGTCGAAGACCAGGAGTGTATGGTCGTCGGCGGGATTGCGGAGAATATCGCTGCTTCCGACGAACTCGAACCCGGCGCGCTCGAAGTCGGCCTTCACGACCGCGGGGTCGATTCGATGCAGCTTTTCGACGGTGGCGCGCGTGTCGTCATTGGGGTTGGCGATATGGTCGATGACCCCGATCACCGCGCCTGGCTTCATTGCCGCATAGACAGCCTTCACGAATGCCGCGGGGTCCATCTGCGGGATCCCGTATTTGGCATTCTGCCAATAAGTGTCGTGATAATTGTCGTTGAGGATGACGAAGTCCGCCGAGTTCGGCGCAAGGGTCGGAGCCTCGAAAGGACTGACGACGATCGACACGTTTGCGTTGCTGGCCTCGAAGGCCTCGAAAGCCGCCTTGGTCTTGTCGGAATAGAATTGGCTCGGGTTCCACACCGTCACGTGCCCCTTTGGGCCGACCACCGGAGCCATGATTTCGGACCAGTAGCGATTGGCCCCGAACAGATCGAGGACGTGCATTCCGGGCTTGAGGCCGAGGAAGGCCAGGACCTGCGCCGGCTTGCGGCCTTCGTCGAGCTTCGCATTCTCAGGGTCACGAGCCGGATTGGCGAGCGCGGCAGCAATCGATGACGACTTTGCAGCCGGAGCGGCAGGTGCCGCGGGTGCAGTTGAAGCCAGGGACGCGAGCGCGAAGGCGAGCAGGAATTGTCGCATGTTGGTCTCCCTTTGAATCCGAGGATATCGCCGCGCCAAAAGGAGCGCCAGTGCGGACTCCGATTACGGGTACTATCCGGCAATCATGAAATTGAGCGTTTGGATATAGACGCTTTTCATGGGCTTGCCCTCGATGTCTCGAGCCGGTTTGAAGTGCGCGCGCCTGTAAAGAGCAGCGCAGCTGGTTCGAGCAAACACCTGGTTGGGCGTGGACTTGAGCGGAATGCAATCAATCGGTCGGCCCCGGTCATCGACTGTCAATCGCACTTCGGTCCTTCCGCTCATGTCTTCCTTCAATGCTGACGACGGATAAGAGAAGGTGTCCGGAGCTAACGGTAGGAGCTTCGGCGGAGTTTTCATCTGCTTCTGCTGCTCGATTGGAATCCCCCACGCAGCCCCAAGTTTCAGAGCGCAGTCGGCAAGCACGTCTAGTGCCGATCCCAGTTCAGGCACGGAGAAACTGCCGTGCACCTCTCCCGGCACGTCAACCGAAACAGCTCCCGATTGAACCGCAGGCATGACCTGCGTGCGGTTTATCTTTGTTTCGATCCGCCGAAGGGGTTTTCCGGCCAGATCGAAGGCGCTGAAGGTGCGGGAGATCGGCTCTCCGCCGAAGGAGATGCGACCTTTTTCACCCATCTGGGTCTGACCCTGAGCACCGCCCTTGAAGATCATGACCCAGACGAAGTCCTGCATCGGCAATTGCCGAAACGTGAGTATCAGCGGGTCCGAGTTCGTTCCATAGGGCCGCGAAACGAGACACTCGTCTTCGGCATATTCAGCAACCCACTTGCCGGTCGGTTGCTTGGGCGGGTCGGCAGCCGGGACACCCGCGGAAAGCGAGAGCGCCCCTAGCGCGATCAGTCGCGAAAACACCATTCACCCCCAGACCCGAGCACGTCGAACGTATCGCGCCGCGGGCTCCCTTGCCAAGAGGCTGCCTATCGGGCCGCTGCCTTGGCAGGTCGCTCTGCCGCCATCGCATGAAGCACTTTCAGCGCTTCGTGCGCGGAGAGCGCGGCCCCTTCCTGCCACTGGCCCTGATAGCTCAGATGCTCTCCGGCGAAGACGACCGGACCTTCGGGCTTCAGGAGCTCGGCGTAGCGGGCGCCCCGGTCGATCTTTCCGCGAGGTCCGCCGTCGTTCCACTGCACGCCGACCCCGCTCTCCCACGGAGTCTGGCCCCATGAGACGGTTACCGGCTTGGCGAGAAGGTGCGACTTGCCCGGATGAAGCGCCTCGACGGATTCGCGGCAGATCCGGAAGCGGTCGGCGAACGGCAGGGCCGAGAAAGCTTCCGGATTTTCCGGCCGGGTCCACCCCGCGACATAAGCGGCAACGAGGACTCCCTTCGGCTGGTTGAAGCCGCCGGACGGGTAGAGGAGATTCTCGTTGAGCCGGTCGGTCCAGGCAACCCCGCCGAAAACGTGGCTGTCGGTCTCCCAAAAACGCGGTGCTTCGAAACCGACCTTGACGCTGTGGAGATACGGGATTCCGTTCAGCGCCGCTTTCTTGGCGGCGGAGAAATCGTTCGGGATCGCAGAGAGCAGCGGCGCGGGAAGCGTGCAAACGCAATAGTCGGCGTCGGTGGCGGCCTTGCCATGTTCGATCCGGACTCCATTCGCGCTGCGCCGGATCGCCGTGACCGGAGTGTTCATCCGAACCGCGGGCTTAACCTGCTCGTAAATGGCGTGGGCGATCCGGTCCATTCCGCCGACCGGCTGGAACATCGTCGGCTGCATGTCCCAGATATTGTCGAAGATGTACGGGATGGGAGAGTTCGGCGCCGCTGTCAGCAACTCGTCCCATGAGAGCGGCGGCAGCGGGACTGGCGCTTGCGCATAGCCGCCGGGTTCGACCGAATAACCATTGCTTCCGCCCGGCGCATACTGCCCTTGCGGATTCAGCGAGCCGTATGGCGCGAGCAACCGCCGGATCGTGGCGAGTTCATCCTTCGGCACCGCCTGGTCCAGAGCGCCCTGGTCGATCGCCTTGGCGAGAAGCTCCGACATCCGTCCGCGCATGTCGCTCACCATGCGCCGCTCGTCGTGGACCTTCCCGCCGAAATCCCAGGCGGCGTTGCGATTGGTGTTGACGAAGACTTCCATCGGAACGCCGAACCGCCTTGCGTAGCCGAGGATGACCCGGTGTGTTGAAGGGATCCGGGCCGCGCCGGCGTTGAAGTAAAGGCCTTCGTCGAAGCTCGCATTTTGGTCGGGCCGGTCGGTCTGAATGATTCGATCGCCGCCGCGAATGGTCCACGCGCGGCCGCCGATCCTGTTGTTCGCCTCGAGGACGGTGACTCGGTAGCCGGCGCATTGAAGCTCGTAGGCCGAGACCAGGCCGGCGATTCCGGCGCCGAGGATTACGACCGACTTGCCGCTGCCGCTTGCAGGCGGGAGTTCGAAATTCTCCGCTCCGGCCGCCGTCGGGATGGCTAGCCCCAATGCTTCCATCGCCACGTAGGCGGCCCCCGCGCCGCCGATCGCCCCGATTCGCTCCAGCAGATTACGGCGAGTCAGTGCCATCGGCGCCCTCCCCCTTCGAGCCGTCGCCACAATGCCACGGATCAGCGCCCAGCGCCGCAAAATTCACATGGGCCCGCGCATCGCCTTCGGCTCCGGCGCGTTGGGAAAATACGAACGACTGAATTCAACAAACAGGAGACAAGGAATGGCCGACGACCAGATCGACACGCTCAACTCGCTTCTCAAAACCACCATCGACAGCGTGAACGGATACCGCAATTCCGCTGAGGAGCTCGACAGCGAGCGGCTTCGCCAGGCGTTCCAGCAAAACGCAAGAGAGCGCGAACAGGTCGTGCAGCGGCTTAGCGACGAAGTTCGCCGGATGGGCGGCGAGCCCGCCGATTCAGGTTCTGCGATGGGCCAGGCGCACCATGTCTGGGAAGACATCAAGGGCGCAATCAGCGGTCACGACGAACAGGCTGTGATCAACCAGACCGAAAGCGCGGAAGATTATCTCAAGGAACAGTATGAAGACGCGCTCGGCAAGCTGGATGGCGATCCGCGGCAGGTCGTGGAGCAATGCTATCAGCAGGTTCGCCAGGGCCATGACGAGATCAGCCGGATGAAGCACGCAATGGAAGCGACCGACTAATCCAGCTCCCATGAACGAAATGGCGGCGGCGGCGCGGGTTCAGCTCGTTCCGCCGCCGCTGTCGCTTGAGTCCTCGCTTTCCGGTGTTGGCGCGCCGTTCTTGTCGATCTGAAGCCAGTCGTGGAACGGCCGGTGATAGATCATGTCCATCACTTCGAACTCCAGCCCGCCAGGCTGGTTGGTATTGCTGTTCCATAGCGCCACAACGCCGCTTTTCTTCCGCGGATCGAACAGGATCAGGGACCGGTAGCCGTCCACTCCGCCGCGGTGGCCAACGATCCGGTGGCCGCCATAATCATAGCTTCGCCAGCCAAAGCCGTACCAGGCTTCCCTGAGCGGGTCGGGAGGCATGTGGAGGCGTCGGCGCTCGTTAGCGGTCTTCACCAACGGCGCGTGCAGGGCGTTGAGAACGCCGGGCGAAATCACGTCCGGCATCTCCCCCATCTGGGCGAGCATCCACAGCGCCAGATCCTTGATGTCGCTGTTGACCCCGCCCGCCGCTGGAACCCGATAGTAAGAATCCGAAATGTCGATCTCGCGCCCCCCGGCGTTGTGCGCGCGGGCCCAGCTCTTCGAGTTCATCAGGCCTTCGCGGGTGACGCTCGCGCTGGTCATTCCGATCGGATCGAAGAGCCTTCGCTTCACGACCTGCTGATACGGCTTGCCGGTCACGTTGCGGACGATCTCCGACGATGCGTCGAAGGCTACATTTTCATAATTCCAGCAGGTCCCCGGCTGGCAGACGAGCGCAAGGTCGCCGATATCGTGGCGGATCTGCCTGGGGTCGACCCCATCTTCGAGGCGCTCGTCATAGGCGTTGTGGTAGATACCGAGCCGGTGGCTGAGCAGATCGGCGACACTGGCGCGTTGCTCGGCATGGTCGGGAAGCCTTAAGGTCGTCCTGTAGACCGAAATCGGAGCGCCGAGATCGACCTTCCCCTGTTCGGCAAGCTTGGTGACGATCGTCCCGGCGACGCCCTTCGACAGTGAGGCCCAGCGGAACACGGTCTCCGGAGTGACCGGATCGCCGGACTTGGCGAGGGTTTCGCCATAGCCTTTGAGGAAAGTGATTCGGCCGTTCTCCACCACTCCAACGGCAAGCCCGACCATTGTCGGGCGCTTCATCAGCTGTTGCAGCCGAGCGTCGAGAAGCTTGTAATTGACGTCATGACGCGCGGCCGGACTTACGACTGCAAGTCGCGAATGGGCCGCGTTCACCTCTTTTTCCTGGTGGGAGTGCGACGTTGGACGCGTCGCGATCAGGGCGGAACCGAGAAGAAGCGCGCCAGCGCCGATTGCGACCTTGTACGATGTTTTCAAACGACCACTCCCACCCGCTCCGCGCTGTTGCCGCGCGCGCGAAACCGCTCAACAGGCTAAGCGGCCCGCTGCGACGAAACGACGGCTGCTTACGACGAACGATCGGCCGCCCGCGGCTGGCAATCGGCAATTCGCTCGCTTAAGGCCAGCGGCGGGAGGGCATGGTCTTGAGGTTTCTGAAGACACTTTTCTGGATCGTGATCGCGGCGCTCGTGACCTTGTTCGCCGCGCGCAACTGGCGCGATGTGACGATCAGCCTTTGGGGCAATCTCGAAGCGGACATAAAGATCCCGCTCCTCCTCGCTGCGACTTTCCTGATCGCCCTGATCCCGACCATGCTGACGTACCGGGCGAAGATCTGGCGGCTGAACAACCGGATCGGATTGGCGAGGCGCGACCTTCCGCCGATGGCTTCTGATGAGCTGGAGCTGGATGAATGAAGCCGATTTTCGTCGCAATCGACACGCCCGACCTCGATCAGGCACGCAACCTCGCAATGAGAGTCAAGGACGGCGCCGGGGGCGTGAAGCTCGGGCTTGAATTCTTTTGTGCCAATGGCCCCTCCGGCTACCGCGAAATCGCCGGGTTGGGCCTTCCCGTTTTTCTCGACCTCAAGCTCCACGACATTCCCAACACCGTCGCCAAGGCCGTGGAAGCACTCCGCCCGCTCAAGCCGGCGGTGCTGACCGTCCATGCCGCCGGCGGCCGCGCGATGATGGCGGCTGCAAAAGCTGCGGCTCCGGAAAGCACGAAGGTTGTCGCGGTGACCGTGCTGACCAGCCTCGACTCCGACGATCTCAGGGCGATCGGTGCCGGCGGCGATCCGGCGGCGCAGGTGAAGCGGCTAACAGCTCTTGCCCGCGAGGCGGGTGTCGACGGGATTGTTTGCTCCGGAGCCGAGGTCGGGGCCGCGAGCAAAAGCTGGCCTGACGGCTTCTTCGTCGTTCCTGGGGTGCGTCCCGCTGGCGCGGATGTCGGCGACCAGAAGCGGGTCGTCACTCCGAGAGCGGCGCTCGACGACGGCGCCTCGATCCTGGTGATCGGCCGCCCGATTACCCGAGCGCCCGATCCTGCGGCGGCGCTGGAGGCGATCGCTGCCACCCTGTAGGCGGTGGACAAGCGAGCGCGCTTGGGCCTAACCGCGCCGTCAAGAAAGGCCCTTCGATGAGTTGGCTCAGCAAAGTCCGAAACGGAATCCCGTTCCTTCCCAAACGGCAAAGCGCCGACACGCTTTGGCACAAGTGCGCCAAGTGCGGGACGATGGTGTTCATGAAAGAATGGGAGGACAACCAGCGAGTCTGCCCACGCTGCGACTTCCATGACCGGATCGGTCCCAAGGAGCGGTTCGAGCATCTGTTCGACGACGGCGAATATCAGATCATTCCAACGCCAGAAGTCCGCGAAGACCCGCTGAAGTTCCGCGATACCAAGCGCTACAGCGACCGGCTCAAGGATGCCCGGGCCAAGACCGGCGACCGCGATGCACTGATTAACGCGCGCGGCAAGGTTGGCGGACATGGCGCAGTGATCGGAGTCCAGAATTTCGCGTTCATGGGCGGATCGATGGGCGTTGCGGTGGGAACCGCTTTCATCACCGGCGCCCGCGCGGCGATCGAGGCGAAGGTGCCCTATATCATCTTCACCGCGTCGGGCGGAGCGCGGATGCAGGAAGCTGTGCTGTCGCTGATGCAGTTGCCGCGAACCACGGTCGCGATCACCGAATTGAGGGAGGCCGGCCTGCCCTACATCGTCGTTCTCACCGACCCGACGACGGGCGGAGTCACGGCGTCCTACGCGATGCTTGGCGACATCCAGATCGCCGAGCCGGGCGCGCTGATCGGCTTCGCCGGCCAGCGGGTGATCGAGCAGACCATCCGCGAAAAGCTGCCCGAAGGGTTCCAGCGCGCCGAATATCTCCTCGAGCACGGGATGATCGACATGGTCGTCCACCGCAACCAGCTGAAGGAACGGCTCGCAACGACGATCGGCTATCTGACGCCGGAGAAGAAGGCGGCCTGAAATGGCCGATTTCGCTCGGTCCGAAAGCAGCAAAGTCCAGAAACAACTCGACCGGCTCGCGAAGCTTTCCCCGGCCGGCGACCGGCTGGGACTCGAGCGGATCACGGAACTGCTGAACAGGCTCGGGCGGCCACAAAGCCAGCTTCCACCCGTGCTCCATGTCGCCGGTACCAATGGCAAGGGCTCGACGTGCGCCTTTCTCCGGGCGATCCTCGAAAATGCCGGGCACAGGGTGCACATGTTCACCAGCCCCCACCTCGTCCGCTTTAACGAGCGGATCCGGGTCGCGGGGAAGCTGATCGAGGATGACTCGCTCGCGTCGCTCCTCGATGAGGTTCTCGACGCAAGCGAGGGAATCGAGCCGAGCTTCTTTGAAGTCACGACTGCGGCGGCGTTCCTGGCGTTTGCCCGCACGCCAGCCGATGCCTGCATCCTCGAAGTCGGCCTGGGCGGACGGCTGGATGCCACAAACGTCGTCGAGCGGCCCATCGTGTGCGGGATTGCCGGTCTCGGAATCGACCATCGCCAGTGGCTCGGCCGAACCATCGGCGAGATCGCCGGCGAAAAGGCCTCGATCGCCAAGGCTGGGGTGCCACTGGTGACTCAGCGCTATCCGCCGGCGGCGGCTCACCGGGTGCAGGAAAAGGCCGAAGCCGCCGGTGCGCCCTGGATTGGCCGGGGCGCACTTTGGGAGTCACGCCTGATCCGGGGGCACGTCCATTATCGCGACCGGCACGGTCCGCTGAACCTTCCGACGCCGTCGCTACGGGGCCGCTATCAGGCCGACAATGCCGCGCTCGCCGTGGCGATGCTCCGCCACCAGGACAGGCTCGAAATAGCCGACGAGGCGTTCGCCGCCGGGGTCGAGAGCGCAACCTGGCCCGCCCGGTTGCAGCGGCTCGCCGACGGCCCGGTTACGCGGCAGCTTCCAAAGGCAAGCGAGCTGTGGCTCGACGGCGGTCATAATGCGTCGGCGGCCAGGCTTGTAGCGGACTATGTCCGACGCTCGTTCCCGGCCGACCTGCCGTTCGTTCTTCTGTTCGCGTCGCTGAAGACGAAAGCTCCGCGAGCGATGCTGAAATCCTTCCGAGGACTTACCGCGGAGGTTCACACCCTGCCGATACCGGACCACGATCACTTCGAGCCGGAAACGCTGGCGGCGCTCGCGAAGGAACTCGGGTTTGAAGCCAGTGCCAATTCGTCGCTCAACGAGGCGCTTGCCAGAGTGAAAATGCCGTCGCGGGTGCTGATCTTCGGTTCGCTCTACCTCGCCGGCGAAGTGCTCAGGGCCAACGAGGAAATCCCCGCTTAGCCGTCGCCCTCGGAGCGGGCGTCGCCCTCGCCTTCCTTCCCCGCAGTGCCCATCGACTGGTCGATGAGGTTCATCCGCATCATCGCCCAGAAGAGGACGATGCCCGGGAGCGCCAGAACCGTGGTCAGCAGGTAGAAGTTCACATAGCCGATCGCCTCGATCAGCGCGCCGGCCGTAGTACCCGTAAGGAACCTGCCGACCACACTCGCCGCAGCCGAAATCAGCGCATATTGGGCTGCCGTGAAGCGGAGGTCACAGAGCGCCGAGAAATAGGCTACCACCGTCACTCCGCCGATGCCGCTGGCGATATTCTCGAAGCCGATTGCTCCGGCCATGCCCCAATTGCTGTGGCCCGCCGCTGCCAGCAGCGCGAAGCTGAAGTTCGAAACGCCCATCAGGATCAGGCTGATCAGGACCGAGCGTTTCATCCCGAGCCGGGTGTACATGACGCCGCCGATGAAAATGCCGATCAAATAGGCCCAGAATCCTACCCCGACATCGTAGAGCGCGATCTCGTCGTTGCTGAAGCCAAGATCGTCGAACAGCAGCCGGAAAGTCAGGTTGGCCAGCGTGTCCCCGATCTTGTGGAGGAGGATGAACAGCAGCACGAGCAACGCCGCCTTGCGCGCAAAGAACTCGACGAACGGCCGCCAGATCGCCTCCACCGTTCGCGCGATCCCTTTCGTCTTCGCCGGCTCGCGACGCCTTTCGGGTTCGCCCATGAACAGCGCGGTCAGCATCGCCGGCAAAGCGAGCGCTGCGCAGGCGAGATAGGCCGTGTGCCAATCCGACCGGGCGGCGACGACGAGAGCAAGCGCGCCCGCACCAGCAGACCCTATGCGCCACCCATATTGCGACATGCCAGACCCGACGCCGAGTTGGCGCGGCTCCAGGATTTCGATGCGATAGGCGTCGATGACGATGTCGAAGGTCGCGCCCGCCAACCCAACCAGGATTGCCGCTGTGACCGTCGCTGGCAGGCTCGCGGCCGGATCAACCAGGGCGAGGTTTACCACCGCGGCCATGACAAAGGCTCCGGCAACGAGCATCCACGACACGCGCTGGCCGAGACGGCCCAGGATCGGGATCCTGACCCCGTCCACCACCCACGACCACAGCGGCTTCAGGTTGTAGATGAGAAAGGCGAGCGTGAAGGCGGTGATGGTCGCCTTGTCGATCCCGTCCTGCTTCAGGCGCGTTGTCAGCGTCGCGCCGATCATTGCGTAGGGAAAGCCGGAGGAGATGCCAAGGAACAGCGCCGCGATCGGGGCTGCCTCGGTATAGGGGCGTACCCCTTCCGGAAGGACATTACGCCAGGTTCGGTCCTTCGCCGTCGTCGCCGCCATTCGCCACCCCTCCTCGGTCCTGGTGACTGCTTAACAGCCAGCGCGGCGCTGAACAGGGGGTGAGCGGCGGCTATTGCACAGCTTTCTGCTTCCGGGCACCAATCCGTAAATGGACGCACCCGCCTCTATCCTCCGTCCGACCAGCGGCCAACGCGCGCTCGCCGACGCGCTCGCCCGCGGCGAGGCGGCGATGGGCACGAAAATCATCGAGCTGGATGCAAGCGTCTATACCGACGCGACGCGGTTCGAAGCCGAGCGGCGCGGACTGTTTTCGAGTCTTCCGTTGGTCATCGCGCCATCGGCACTTTTACCTCAAGAACGCCACGCCTTCACGCATGACGGATTCGGGGTTCCTCTGCTGGTCACTCGCGACGGAGGCGGAGGCGTCCACGTACTTGCCAACGTCTGCCGTCACCGCGGCACCCGCCTGATCGACAGCGCCGAGGTGGTGCCGGCGAAAGGGATCGCCTGCCCCTATCATGCCTGGACCTATGGACCCGACGGCGCCCTCAAGGGCGTGCCGAGAGCCGACTGCTTCCCGGGGCTGGACAAAGACGACAAACATCTCCTCGAATTCCAGGCGGTCGAGGCCGGCGGCCTGATCTGGTTCGCCCGCAACCACGGCGCAGATTTCGAACCTGCGACGGCGCTCGCTGCCGACTTCGACGCCTTCGGGATGGGCAAGCTTCACCTTTACCGCCGCCACACGCACGAAGTCGCCGCCAACTGGAAGCTGATCGTCGACGCGTTCCTCGAAAGCTATCACGTGCAGAGGCTGCACGCCGACACCATAGCGGGCTTCTTTGCCGACGGGATTACGGCCGCGGACCAGGTCGGGCCGCATCAGCGTGCGGTTGTCGGGCGTGCGGATTACCTCTCCTCAATCGACCGCGACGATTGGGACCAGCTTCGTCATGCCGTCACCTACACTTACCACCTGTTTCCATCGGCGATCCTCGTCGTTAGCCCGGATTACATCAACCTTCTCAACATCATGCCGCAGTCGGTGGACAGTTCGCTGGTCGAGGATTTCATGCTGATCCCCGAAGCCCCAGCTTCGGCGGAAGCCGAGGACCATTGGCGAAAGAGCTGGGATCTTCTCGACCGGGGCACCTTCGGCGGCGAAGACTTCCGGGCGGCGGCGCTTTGCCAGCGCGGGCTGGGCTCGGGCCTTCTCGACAAAGTCACC
>JBDZVP010000009.1:25251-26413 GCA_040255765.1 Sphingomonadales bacterium
GCAAGGTCGAGCCCGCTGCGCTTTCCGCTGAGCCTGACGTCACTGAGCACCAGGTCGACGTCCTCGCGGTCGATCAGGGAGATCGCCTGGTCGAAACTGTCCAGGGTCGCCACCACCTCGTAACCGAGGTCGGCGAGCATTACCTCGTTGTCGAACGCCGTCAGGGGCTCGTCCTCGACGATGAGGATGCGCTTGACGATACGCTTGCGCTTCCCGAACAGCATCTGGTCCCCCAAGCAGGATGATTTACTTTGCCATCCGAACGAACCAAGCGCCATCCTGTGCCGCGCAAAAAGTCGCGCCCGGCTCCGCGCGACGACGGACCGCAGCGGATAGCGAAACTGCTCGCTCGGGCGGGCGTGGCGTCGCGCCGCGAAGTGGAGCGGATGATCGCGGATGGGCGAATCGCGATCGAGGGCGAGAAAGTCGCGACTCCGGCGACCCTGCTCACGAGTTTGAAGGGCGTAACCGTCGACGGCAAGGCGGTCGCCGCGGCCCAGTCGACCCGCCTCTTCCGCTTCTACAAGCCGCAGGGCGCGATCACCGCCGAGCGCGACCCGAAGGGCCGGCCGACCATCTATGACAAGCTACCGAAGGGCCTTCCGCGCCTGATGCCGGTGGGGCGGTTGGACTTCATGACCGAAGGCCTTCTCCTGCTGACCAACGACGGCGAATTGAAGCGGCAGCTGGAGCTTCCGAAGACAGGGGTGGTCCGAACCTATCGGGCGCGCGCCTTCGGCGACGTGACCCAGGAACAGCTGGAGGCGCTTGCCGAGGGCGTCACCATCGAAGGCATGCATTATGGGTCGATCAACGCCAACATGGAGCGGCGGACAGGACGCAACTGCTGGATCGAGATGAGCCTGACCGAAGGCAAGAATCGCGAGGTTCGCCGCGTGCTCGCGCATCTGGGATTGCAGGTGTCGCGGCTGATCCGAACCGCCTACGGCCCGCTCGACGTCGCCGGTCTCCAGCCAGGCGATGTCGACGAAGTTCGGCGCGGCGATCTCGAAACCTTTCGCGCCAGCCTGAAATGAGGATCATCGCCGGCGAATGGCGCGGACGAAAGCTCGCCGTTCCCGAAGGGATGGCGACGCGGCCGACGGGAGACCGCGTCCGCGAGACGCTCTTTTCGATGCTCGCAAGCCGCCTTGGCTCGTTT